>JASJEI010000152.1 GCA_030064795.1 Pleurocapsa sp. MO_226.B13
CTGACTGCCTGACACATCTATGTCAATCCCTATATTTTTCGTGGAAATTATATTTCTCTAGTACGGTAGATTAATGCTTTCAAGCGATCGCATTACTCCAAAATGACCTTGGACTATAAAAATATCAAACCTATACAGGAAAAGCCTTTGAGGGACTTGTGTCAGGCAGTCAGGTTCGTTGGTATCTTCGTTATTCTTTGAGTTATCGTAATGCGCGAAGAGATAATGTTAGAGAGAGGCTTAAAAGTAGATCATTCTACTATCTGCCGTTGGGTTCATACTTATTCTATAGTAATAATTTTGTTCTTTAAGTCAAGTTATAATTTGGCTTAATTTGAGCTGCGGAGCGTTACCCAAAATACCCCGTTTTTGAACGACACCGCTTTTAAATATGTTCATTTGCTGAAGTAGTCATGAAAAGCCTCTGGAAATTGCTTTTGCAGCCATTCTTCCTGTCAGTATGCAACCGCCGAGAAATGTTCCTTCCAGTGACCGTAAACCGTGGATGCCACCACCGCCAAATCCGGCTGATTCACCTATGGCAAGAAGCCCCGGGATTGGCTCACCCTCATGGTTAAGTACCCGACAATGCAAATCCGTTTGGATGCCCCCAAGACTTTTTCGGCTTAGAATAAATTCTCGAATCGCAATCAGGGGAAACGCTTTGGGGTCATTGATTTTTTGAAATTTGCACAAGCGGATGCGATCGCCGCGATATTTGCGAAACTCAACCAGGCGCTTGAGTTGTTCGTCTTGAAATAATTCGGTACTACGTTTTATTTCATCATCGTAGGCAGCCACTTCTGCTCCCAGCAGATTGGCATCTACTTGGTGCCGTGTTTCTAGAGTATTCATACGGTTTACCAACTCTGGGAGGGAGTCGGCAGTCACAAAGTCTTTTGCTTCCTGGATTATCCGTTTCACCAGCCTCCGATTTCCGAAAACCAAATCCAGTGCCATTTTGATTTTTTTCTTGTGCCGAAAAGCCTCCATGTATTCGGCACCGGACATTGCCAGCTCTTTAATCGCGATTTTCCAATTGAGAATTTGCCAGGACATCCCGCTCGGTTGCTTACAAATCTCCTGGACGAGGTAACGCGTATCTGTGAAACCTTGCAAGGGCGGCGGACCGATTCGTTTGCCGTTTGCATTGACCCAAAGAGCCGACCGGGGTGGCACCAGGCTGAGTCCGTCATTGGGGCGCTTACTTTGCGGGTGATGGATACCTGCGGCATAATGCCATTGTTTGTCAAGGTGTGTCACCTTACCTCCCAGTCCGGTGACGACGTCGTGCAACAGCCCGTCACCGAATTGATGAGCGCCATTTAGAATGATTTCGGGCGGCTCGCCCCATTCAGAAAACCAGTGGGCTCGAACTTTTGAGAGATCGCCGCCACACATACCGCCCGCAGCCACAATAACGACATCGCCCCCGGCTTCAAAATCTTCACCGTCATTTTCCAAAACACCGGCGCATCCCTCAATGCGACCAGCGACCTGAATGAACCTATTATTAAGGGGAGATTTCCCATACTATAATGAGGCAAATACTTACAATTAGTAGTCTAGAATTTTGATACAATAATTTCCTCTTTGATTGCCTCAGCCATAAATTTATTCATTGCTTGTTACGAGTTACGAGTTATAGTCTACGACTTAAGATCGATCGACTTACTGTTGGCTTGTTCTCTTTCTACCGCTTCAAATAGAGCTTGAAAATTTCCTCGACCAAAACCTTGAGCCTCTTGTCTGCGTTCGATAAACTCGAGAAAGAAAGTTGGTCGTTCAAAGATTGGCTGAGTAAAAATCTGCATTAAGAGGGATTGAGGGTTGAGACGATCGCGATCGACTAAAATTTGCAGTTTGGCGATCGCTTGCCTTTCTTCAGCAGTTAAGTTCAGGGTTTTGCTCAGTTGTCGGTAATAACTCTGAGGAACAGTCAAAAAAGCCAGATTATTTTGCTGCATCTTGGCCACATCAGCAATCAAGTTTTGCGATCGCAATGCTAAATGTTGAATTCCCGAACCTCCATTTAAATCGATAAATTCTTGGATCTGAGAATTGCTACAAGTAGGCTCATTGATATTAAACTGCACCCGACCAGTATTATCGATCAAAGCCTGACTGGATAGTCCCGATTTTGCGGTTTGGATGTTAAAACTCTGCTGAATTTTTAAACCAAATAAAGCCTGATATAATTCGACTGCCGAATTGAGTTGATTCGCAGCTACGTTAAGCACAATATGATCTATGCTAGTAAGTTTGCGATCGCCACGATCGAAAGTTGCCCCTGACTCTATTTCAATCTCAGGTAAGCAATATTCGGGTTGAACGGTACTCTCTTCAATCAAAGTATGCTGCAAACAATTCCAGCCTTTAATCTTGGCGTATTTAAAAGTCCCCTGAGTTGATTGATAGATTTGGGGGTGTTGTAAAATTTCTAACCCCAGATACTTGGCTCGATTAACAATTGATTGAATGCTTTTAACTCTAAAGGCAATATCCGCAACTCCAGAGGGATGAGTATTAAGATATTGAGCGACTGGACTACTATCGGTTAAGGGAGAAGAAACAACCAAACAAACAGAATTGAGGACAATTACTTCAGTCTGAGTTTTTTGGTCGTTATAACTGCCGATCGCCTTAAAGCCGACATTATCAATAAACCAGTCTCTTGTTCTTGCTGCATTTCTAGTGTAGAAATGAACGCGATCGATCTTCATAAAGTTTTACTGGCGTAACGATTAAGCCTATTGATCCTATTTATTTATTTAGTTGCACAAATTAAACCAAAGCGAATCAATCCTCTGGCATAACCGCGACTCATCAAATTTAGGGATAATGCTCCTTGAATGGTTTGCCATCCTGCTTGTAGCAACCCGACGATCGCTTGGGGACTGATTGCCGAATCAATAACCACTTCCCAGAAGGGTGCAACCGCAGTTGACCAATCATCGGCTTTTAAGTTTTTAAATCCGCATTCGCTGGCGATCGCTACATACTCAGAAAGAGAAATCACATAGGGTAAACAATACACCCGATAAATCTCTTTAAGATGGGCAACCTCATCGGCAGTTAAATCTCCAGCTAAAGAATTAGTCTCCCGATGACACCAAGTCGCCAAAATCATTTTGCCACCAGGCTTAAGAACGCGATAACATTCCGCCAAAAACTTGGCTTTATCAGGCATATGTTCGCCACTTTCTAATGACCAAACCAGATCGAAACTATTATCGGTAAAAGGCATTGCCAAGGCATTGGCGACTTCAAATTTCACCCGATTGTCTAAACCTGCTTCTGCTGCTCTTTCTTTGGCTCTCGATGCCTGTACGGGGGATAGAGTAATACCAGTCGCTTTGCAGCCAAACTTTTGGGCTAAGTGTAGAGTACTACCACCAATACCACAGCCGACATCAATAATA
This sequence comes from Pleurocapsa sp. MO_226.B13, assembly GCA_030064795.1. The sequence goes on from JASJEI010000152.1 coordinate 3,423, forward strand.
TTTTGAGGTGGATTATCGTAATTACAACCACCCCAAAGCAACAACTCTTCAATCAAATCTATTTGAGCCTGTCGGCGATCGAGTTTGTAGTTACCATTTTTACCATAGTAACCATGGTGCATATGTTCTCCCCAAATTTCCTCCCACAGTTCACTGGAAGCATCATAAAATTCTCGAATATCTTGATACAAGTTATTACTCATTGAAGTGTTGTTAATTCTAAGTACTAATCAGAAAATGAAACTGTTATGGTTATTAGCTTTTTTTGTGTTTAGTGCATAAGACAATGCTCTCGATCATCTGACTTTTCAGCAACGCTATTGTTACTTTATCTAAATCGCTTCTTTTTCGCCGACAACTATACTGTTCAATAAAAAAACATGAATAAACTTTATGATTTTCGAGGAAATGTTGAGAAATTGAAGCCAGATCGTCATAAAATGCTAAAAACCAAAGAGTTCGGAGTTCGTAGGGGCGGTATGTCCTATGTCCTATGTCTTATGTCCTTCGGACACGCGCTTGTCTACGACTTGCTGAGTCTAACGACTTGCGACCCAATCGCAACCGCGAACGCGAGAAGCTACGCTACGGAGTTGTTAGTTAGTTATTAATTATTTTGCAAAACTAGGGTTTTAATCAGTTGTTAAATTTCCCCTGCAAAAATAAACAAGAGTTAGATTTTCGCTTCGCTCTCTAACTTTTACTAAATCGCGATCGCCCTCTATATTTATGACCACATCAAAATTAGCTTTTGAACAACCCTTGATTGAACTTTCTCCTGATACTCTTTTGTATGCCACTGGAATATGTAAAAGTTTTATTTTGCACAATCAAGGAGGAATTAATTTACCAGTATTGAATAGTGTCAGTTTAGAGATAAAAGCAGGTGAATGTATAGGCTTGGCTGGAGTATGAAGTTATAAATAATCTCTGTACGCGAGAATTAGTCTTTAAAGGGAAGTAAAAATCGACCGCAGACAGTTAAGATAAAAAATCAGCAAAATCCTTGGTTCTTTTACTCATAGGTTCGTCCTTTCCAAGCACCGCCTTTCCCTTGATAATATTTAACTGCCGAGTCGATAGTCATCAGAGTATAAAGAAAGGCGATCGCAGGTAACAGCAATGCCCAGATAATTGAGAGGTTGTATAGTCTGAGGGTGGGAAAATAAGCAATAGTCATCATCAACCAAGTAAGAGTAGCAATGCTAACTAGCCACCAGTTTTGAATTAGTATTCCAGCTACTAGATATATTGGTGGAGCTAAATAGACAATGCTCATGCCTATTAAAGTGATGATTAATAATAAAAACGAATAATTTAATTGAGTAAAAGCCGTACGGGCAATCGTGTCCCAAATGGTTTTAAGGTCGTTATAAGGGCGTAAACTGGTAGTGGTTTTAGTTAAACCCAACCAGATATTTTTATCCTGGGATTTAATTGCTTTAGCTAGAGAACAATCATCAATCAATGCATCTTTAATTGCTGCAATACCACCAATTTCTAATAAAGCTTGACTGCCGATTAAGATACACCCCCCCGCAGCAGCAGCAATAGATTTATGGGGATTATTAACCCAAGGGAAAGGATAAAGTTTTTGAAAGAAAAAGACAAAAGCAGGTATTAATAGTTTTTCCCACAAGCTTTGACAACGTAACAATACCATCAGGGAAACTAAATCTAAATCTTCTATTTCCGCCTTATTCACTAACTTCTCTAAATTATGTCGTTCGTGGTAAATATCTGCATCAGTAAAGAGAAAATAATCGGCAGTTGGAGTTTGTTTTTGAGCATAATTGATCCCCTGTTGCATTGCCCAGAGTTTACCTTTCCAACCTGACACTAGTGGTTGACCAGAGATAACTTTTAGTTTATCTATTTTGCCTAATTTTTCTGTCGTTTGGCGAGCTATTTCGCTGGTGCGATCGCGACTATTATCATCGACTAAAACGATAAAAAAGCTACCTGGATATTCTTGATTTAAAAGTGAAGTTAAACTCTGTGAAATTACTTCAGCTTCATTTCTTGCTGGAACGATCGCCCAGACTGTTGGATAAAATTTTAATCTTTGCTGACTGCTAGTCAGACGTTGATTTGCCAACCAAAACTGACCCCAAAATAGCAATAATAATATCCAGATAATTAAAGATAAAAAAATTAATCTAGTTAAAAACATCTATAAGATTTAAACAATCTTTTTTTGCGGGTTATTCCCCATAGATCGAGTATCAATCAAAATCGTTTAATTATTCATCATTAAGCAATAAATCCATAGTTCTTATTTATCAGTTATGACTAATTACCTTTACTTAACAATACTCAATACAAATTAGCTTTAATTGTCGATCTTTATCAAAAAAAGGGAATACTTAAAGCAAAGATTAATTTTTTTTCCTTGACATTTTAGCCTACATAGTAAATATTACTCCTGATGAATTCTAATTATCTGTGGTTAATATTTAGTACCTTTCTGGTGTTTTTGATGCAACCAGACTTGATTTTTATGGATATTAGAATGCCCGCGATCGATGGCTATGCTGCGATCGCCAAGATTAAATCTGCTGGCTTATCTCAAACTAAAATCATTGCCCTAACTGCCAGTGCTTTAGAGGAAGAACGGTCGATAATTCTAGCTACGGGATGTGATGATTTTCTGCCCAAGCCTTTTCAAGCAGACGAACTGTTTTCACTGATGACGAAGCATTTGGGGGTGTGCTATACCTATGCAGAGCTAGATAATCCTACGGAAGAACCATCAGTCCTCTTATCACAACTAGATAATGACTCTTTTGCCAGCTTGTCCGATGAATTACTGTTAGAACTTCAGCAGTCCATCATGGCAATCGATTTGGATAAAATTAGCCAAATTGTCGATCGCATTAGCCAAGAGAATCGACTTTTAGCTAGGGCGATCGAGCAACACATTAATAATTTTGAATACGAGCGCATTTTAAAACTGTTACCCCTAAATTAAAAGACTAAAAAGGCAAGAGCATAATGAGAAAGTTAATGATAGCCCAAGATTTAAATAATATTTTGGTGGTAGATGATACTCCTCAAAACTTACATTTGTTGGTCGATATTTTAACTAAATATAATTACAAAGTTAGACCAGTACCCAACGGTAAACTAGCTCTTTCAGCTGCTGAAATCAATCCCCCCGATTTAATTTTATTAGATATTATGATGCCAGATCTAGATGGTTATCAGGTCTGTAAAGCCTTAAAAAGTAATCCCAAAACTAAAGATATTCCAGTCATTTTTATTAGTGCGATTAACGAGTCGGTGGATAAGGTTAAGGCTTTTTCTTTGGGAGGGGCTGACTACATTACTAAACCCTTTCAGATGCACGAAGTGTTAATTAGAGTCAAACATCAGCTTTCTTTGGTTAATTTAAAAAAACAGTTGCAAGCCAAAAATATACAGCTAAATAAGGCGATCGAGCAACTGCAAAATCATCAGAAAGAAATTGTCAAGTCTCAAAAGCATTCTATATTAGAAAAAATCACCTCTGGGATCGGCCAACAAGTAAACAATCCCTTGACAGAGATTAATAATTCCTTAGCAGAGCTGAACCAATTTGGCAAATCCAGCTTGAAAAATTTACCTGTTTTTCTACATCAGCTTTCTCCCCAGCAGCAAAAATACTTTATTGCTTTATTAAAACAATCTCACGAAGACAATATTAATACTTTGCTTTCCGAAACAGAAAAGCAACAGCTAAAAGCGACAATTATCAATAAATTAGATAAGTTGCAGTTGGAGAATACAGAGAAAGTAGCCGATTATTTAATCGAACTAGGTTCTGATGAGGAAGTCGAGCAGTTTCTACCCTTGTTAACAGGTAAAAATTATTTGGCAGTACTAGAAAACGTCTATCTCATCAAAAATTTGCATCAGAGCATCGATAATATTGCCCAATCTACTCAGAAATTTAACAAGATTATTACTGCTTTTGAAAACTATGCTAAAAGCCAAAAAATTAATACCAACAAACGTCCAGCTCACCTAGAGAATACTATCGAAATGGCATTGAGTTTAGCTGCCAAACAAATTCCTTCAGGTATTCAGTTTATGAAAAACTATAGTGATGTTCCTGTTATTTATTGCTACCCAGAAGAACTACAACAGCTTTGGCTTTACTTAATTCAAAATGCCATAGATGCCATTGGTTCTCAGGGAATAATCACAATTAACCTTTATCGTCAACAAGATAACTTGCTGGTAGATATTATCGATACAGGAGAAGGTATCAACCCAGAAATAGTTAGTAAAATGTGCGACCCTTTTTTCACTACCAAACCTTTGTCAGAAAATACGGGACTGGGGTTGACCATTGCCAAGCAGATCGTCGAACATCACGGAGGTAGCATTACCGTCAAACTTTTATCTGCTAGAACAACTCTACCTGGTAAGACTAAGTTTACAGTTTCTTTTCCTCTGAATGCACAACCTTAACAGTCGCGATCCTATTTATAAAAGATCGTGTTGGCTGGCAGGAGCTAAACTTTTGCTCTTACCATTACCATTTTGATAATTTTCGATTGGCTCAATTAGCACAAAGTCAGGGGAGGAAACAGCACTATATCCAGATTTGTTCAGATAATTCCATAGCTGTAAAATATGAGAATGTTGCAAAGTCGATTGAGTTTTAATTAGATTATCTATGTAATCGAAGTATCTGTTTCTACTATTGGCTTTTTGACTAACTCTTTGGGGATGGAAACAAAGAAATAAGTCTCTTAAGAAATCAGTTAAACTTGCTTTATTGTTTAGCTCTAATAATTCTGTTAAATTAACTTCTAACTCTACTCGGTTAGGATCGTTTTCTAGGGTGTTGGTTTGAATAATATGATCGATGGCAAACTCCATCACCACATACCTAATACTATCTGGTTCTCGATTAATCAAAAACCAAAAGAAAGGTAGAGCATTGGGGTAGTTATCTGCCAAAAACTCGTGATGCAGTCGATCTTTTAAGGATAATTGCTCAACTTTGGGAATTTTAGTGTGATGACCTAGATCTGGCTTTTGATATAGCTTCAACAAAGAATTATAAATACTGACATTGTGTTTAGAATAGTGCTGTAGCAACCGATCTCTCATGACAGTATTATTGACATTGAAACTAGGAACTAGACAAGATACATCGGCAGGATAAAGCTGTACTAGTTTAGGGAGCGGTGTTTGCTCGATAAATTTAACTATTTCGATTGTCTCTGCATCCCAGTTCACTTCTTGAGCTTTGTTGGGTTGCTCTTCAGTCTTTTTTGGCTCACCTCCATCCCCAGTAGGGACGCGAGAACTATCGAGGGCTTGTGCAGCTTCTGCTATGGTTTGATTGTCAAATTGGCGATTGTTCAACTGGCGATCGCTAGACTTCGGCTCCTCAAACTGACGATCGCTAGACTTCGGCTCCTCAAACTGGCGGTTGTTCAACTGGCGATCGCTAGATTTCGGCTTCTCAAACTGATTCTCAGGTCGCTCGTTGCTAGCTGCTTCTTTCTCTGATTTAATTTTTAGGAGCAGATTTTTTTTAAAGTTAGTAAGGTTGGCATAGGAAGATTTAACTACGTCAACTTCTTTTTGACGTTTAATAGCACGATATTGATTTAGCAGCGATTTAATTTCAGCTTCTTCTGCTCGAATAGCATCTAATATACGTTCTTTTTCCTGAGTAGTTTCTGCGTCTATTGCACTTAATTCAGATTGATAATCCTTCAGACTTAGTTTGATTTGCTCTAATGTTAACTCTGTCGGTTTTGGCATGATTTTTAATACTTTTGCTAGATATCTATCCTAAAAAATCAATATAAATTGACTATAGAATCATGAAAAAATTACCCAAAAACAATTTTTTGTTACCTAAAGTTATTGTTTAGTATACATTTTTATAATTACTTTAGTTGATTTTACTGAGATAATCAACAGAGGTAGATAAAATAGAGCAGAAAAAAACAAAAAAAGAGTGTCAGGAGAACTATTGAAACGAAAAAGTAACAATTTTAACCAATTAACGCATAAAAACCCAAATAAATCTCAAAAAATCGCATATAAGCTAAATTCAGCGTTTAAGTGAGATAGCGATCTGGCGATCGAGATTATTAGTAGGCAAGCAAGTCCAAAAGTCTCCTTGCTGTTTAATTTACCTAAAATACATATAGTCTTTTTAATAGTAATAAAACCAAGCTAAATGGCGATCGTGTCTACAACCAAGTCCATATCTCCAGCAAAATTAAAACAGTCGCTCTCTCTTTCTCAGCAGTATTTACTTTCGATTCAGTACCCCGATGGCTATTGGTGGGCAGAATTGGAATCTAATGTCACAATTACTGCCGAAGTAGTCTTATTACACAAGATTTGGAAAAGCGATCGCACCAGACCGATGGCTAAGGCTGAAGCCTATTTGCGATCGCAGCAGCGCGAACACGGTGGTTGGGAACTATACTATGGTGATGGTGGCGAGCTTTCTACTTCTGTGGAAGCTTATATGGCCCTGCGTTTATTGGGCGTACCCGCCTCAGATCCAGTTTTAGTTAGAGCGAAAAAGTTTATCCTACAACGGGGTGGTATCAGTAAGACTCGCATCTTTACTAAGCTCCATCTAGCTTTGATCGGTTGTTATGACTGGCAAGGATTACCCTCAATTCCTCCTTGGATTATGCTCCTTCCCGAATCATCTCCCTTTACTATCTATGAGATGTCTAGTTGGGCTAGGGGTAGCACCGTACCGCTACTAATTGTCTTGGATCGCAAGCCTGTCTTCGATTTAGAAATGGCAATTAATTTAGACGAATTATATGCCGAGGGAATAAATAACGTCCGTTACGAACTCCCCGCTAATAATGACTGGACGGATATTTTCTTGGGACTAGATAACGCTTTTAAATTTGCCGAAGATTTCAACCTAGTCCCCTTGCGCGAAGAAGGTTTGGCTGCTGCGGAGAAATGGGTCTTGTCAAGACAAGAGGCAACTGGCGACTGGGGAGGTATTATTCCTGCTATGCTCAACTCTTTGTTATCTCTGCGTACCCTTAACTACAACGTTAACGATCCAATTATTCAAAGAGGTCTGGCTGCCATTGATAATTTTGCCATCGAAACCGAAGATAGCTATCGGATTCAACCCTGTATTTCTCCCGTGTGGGATACTGCCTGGTGTTTGCGGGCTTTAGTTGAGTCGGGTATCGCTCCCGATCGCCAGGAGCTAGTCAAAGCAGGAGAATGGTTATTAAACCAGCAAATTCTCGATTATGGGGATTGGGCGGTGAAAAACCAAGGGGTGACTCCTGGAGGCTGGGCATTTGAATTTGATAATCGTTTTTACCCCGATATCGATGATTCGGCAGTGGTAGTCATGGGTTTGTCTCAGGTCAAGTTACCCGATGAAGCCAATAAACGACAGGCGATCGCTCGTTGTGTTAACTGGATGGCATCTATGCAGTGTAAAGCTGGAGGTTGGGCAGCTTTCGATCTAGATAACGACCAGGACTGGATTAATTTGATTCCCTATGGCGATCTCAAAGCGATGATCGACCCCAATACGGCCGATGTTACCGCTAGGGTATTGGAGATGCTGGGAGAATGCGGTTTGTCGATGACTCAACAGCGGATCGAAAAAGCGATCGCTTATTTAATCGCAGAACAAGAAACAGACGGTAGTTGGTTTGGACGTTGGGGAGTTAACTATATCTACGGGACGAGCGGAGTACTTTCTGCCCTCAGTGCGATCGCTCCCCAACGCTGTAAATCCCAGATAAAACGGGGGGCAGCATGGTTGGTAAGCTGTCAAAATTCTGACGGTGGTTGGGGTGAAACTTGTGCTAGCTATGACGATCCTAATTTGAAAGGTACGGGAACGAGTACGGCTTCTCAGACAGCCTGGGCAATAATCGGCTTAATTGCAGCCACCGAATCTACTCGGTTTGCAGCCCAGAAGTCTATCGTTCGGGGTGTAGAATATTTAATCCAAACTCAACGCGCCGATGGCACCTGGAACGAAGATTATTTTACTGGGACTGGTTTTCCCGGTCATTTTTATCTTAAATACCATCTTTATCAACAATATTTTCCTCTCCAGGCATTAGCTAGGTACAACAAAATGATGGCCAACGACCAATGACCAATGACCCGAAAGGGTCTACGACAAACAAAAATAAACAGTCGCTCCGCGATCGCATTCTCCTTTTGCCCAGACTTTACCACCGTGGCGATAGATAATCCGTTGTACGGTAGCTAACCCAATACCCGTACCTGGAAATTCTGTTTGACTATGAAGGCGTTGAAAAGCACTGAAGAGTTTGTCTGCATATTCTGGATCGAAACCCGCACCATTATCCCGCACAAGATAGGTCGGTTGCTCGTCTATTCCTTCCATAATATTAAATTCAATCTTACCGTGCGATCGCTTGGAGGTGTATTTCCAAGCATTATTGAAAAGATTACTCAAAACAATGGTTAGTAGTTGAGGGTCTCCTTTCACCTGGAGATTAGGAGCAATAATAAATTCTACTTTGCGTTCGGGTTCTCTTGCCTGTAGTTCTTCGGCAAGATCGCCAGCGATCTTGCTGAGATTTACTTGAACCGACTTCATTTGACTGCGAGTTACTCTAGACAATTGCAACAAAGCATCAATCAGGTTGCTCATGCGTTCGCTGTTGGCTTGAATTCTTTGGATGTAATGTCTAGCGCGAGCGTCTAGATAGGACTGGTAGTTTTGCCAGAGTATTTGGCTAAAACCATTGATCGCTCTTAAAGGTGCTTGTAAATCATGAGATACAGAATAAGAAAAAGATTCTAACTCTCTATTGGCTGCTTCCAACTGTAGAGTGCGTTGAGAAAGAGCCTCTTTGGTAGCTGCTAAATCGGGAATGTCACTGGATGTATGTAATGAAGCGTATATCTTACCACTATCGTCGCGTAAAGGCGCGATCGTCGTGTCAAAATAATGAATCCCATCAGCTAGCGTCACCTCTTCTTGGACGTGAAGTTCCTGTTGATAGATTAAAACTTGCTTTTGTTGCCAGATAATTTGGCGGGTATAATCTGGTGCAAAACATTCAGTAATTTTTTTTCCCTTTACCAGTTCGGGGTTGGGCAACCCCAGACTTTTAGCTAGCTTAAGATTGATCAGAGAAATAGTTTTGTCGTGTATATTTGTTACGTAAATATACCAAGGGAGCAGATTAATTATTTTTTTTAGCTCTTTAAAAGATTGCGCCAGGTTTTGTCGTTCAAGCTGCCTGAAATTACTAAATTTCGGTTGAATTTGTTTTTTTTGAGTAATGTCGGTCACAATTCCGTTCATTTTGATTGCTTCTTTGGCAGAATTGTAACGAAGTTTTCCTGGAATCTGAATCCAGTAAATGTCGTAATTCAAGCGCGCAATCTCGACTGACTTTTTTTGTTTTGAGGGAAGTCTAAATCTACTGATTCTCGCTCTTGGGGATGAATCGATTCTTAAAAGCTGGTATGACTACCATCAAAATTATCTAAGCCTAAAATACTACATCCAAAAGTACAGCGGTTCGTAAGTTTACCCTTTAGAGTTAAAAACAGAAAATCCAAGTAATTTTAGATTGCCGATGTAACATGGTTACAATCCATTTGCCAGTCGCGATCGGCAACAGACTTTTGGCTGTATTTAATATAAAATGGCTAGACTTGTATTCTCTTCAGTTACTCTTAACTTAAAATACGATGGATGCCAGACAATATGCTCCTGCTACCCAACGCAACCGAGAACCAATTCTCCAAGTGTTAAAAAGTGTTATCGCTCCCCAAAGCAATATTTTAGAAATCGCCAGTGGTACGGGAGAACACGCAATTTTCTTTGCCGAACATTTTTCGTCGTCTACTTGGATTCCAAGCGATATTAATCCGACAGCAAGAGAAAGTATTATCGCCTGGAAAAACGATCGGGGTATTGATAATTTAGCTTTACCTCTAAATATTGATGTCAGCAACAGTAATTGGATCGAGCAGGTGACAGATCGAGAGATCGATGTAATTATCAATATTAATATGATCCATATTTCTCCTTGGGATGCTTGTTTGGGTTTAGTTAGAGGTGCAGGGCAAATTTTGCCTCCAGGTGGCATTCTTTATCTATACGGCCCTTATAAACGTCACGGAGAACATACTGCTATCAGTAATGCTCAGTTCGATCTTTCTTTACGCAGTCGCAATCCACTGTGGGGCGTTAGAGATTTAGAAAAAGTAATCGAAACCGCAGCCAAAGAAAGCTTAAAATTGCAACAAGTGTTCGAGATGCCAGCCAATAATTTATCAGTTATTTTTAGCAAGGGCTAGAAATTATTCAGATTTTATGACGATCAAAATTTTCCTTGTAGACGATCAGTGTTTAATGCAAGAAGGGATCAAAGCGATCTTGAAAGATGAATCAGAAATCAACATAGTAGGTACGGCTAAAGATGGTCAAGAGGCGATCGCTCTGGTGCAAAAGCTTCAGCCAGATATTGTCTTGCTAGATATCGAAATGCCAAAAATTAATGGTATTGCCGTCACCAAATATATCGACAGATTTTTACCTAATACCCAAGTAATTATTCTTTCTGGTCATGGTAGTCAAGCCTATGTTCGGCGAGCATTAGAGGCTGGTGCAGTTAGTTATGTCTTAAAAGATAGTTTAGCCGAAGACCTCAAACAAGCAATCTATTCTTTGCAGCGGGGTTATGCCTATATGGAAGCTAAATTATTAAATCGGGCATTAAATAAATTTCGTAATCGCGATCGCGCCGAGGAAGATGTCGTTCATTCATCGAAAAAAACTACTTATATTCAAAGATACCGCAAACACATTTATATTCCTTCTAGTTTGCGCAATTGCCAATACCCTCAGATCGAAAGCTTAGTCGATAACCAAACTAGTTCCAAAAAAACCCACCCTGGAATCAATAAATCTAGCCTCGCGCCAATACTCGAAGCATCATCTCCTGACGAAATCCAAACCGCCAGCGAACTTTCAGCCAATCTCCAAGCTCTCTCTTCCCCAGCAGCACCAAAAAAAAAGAACCAAAAACAATTGCGCCAAAGAATTATCTGGCTGATTCTGGCGATCGCTAGTTTTATTTTAACCATCGCAATCTTTCAGTAACTGTCAGTGGTTAGTGGGTAGAGACGCGATATATCGCGTCTGTACAGTAGTTAGTGGTTAGTTACTGCTTCTCCCCCCGCCTCTTGATTTCCTTATTCCTTGTTCCTTCTCTTTTTGACCTATTTTAACGGCCACCAGGATACTTTATCCCTGGTAGCACCGTATACTGCTTTGAGTTCTTCTGGATTGATTACGTGGACTAAATCATTTTGAGTGCCTTTTGGAGTTTTTAAGATGCCAATTTTAGTCATTCCTTTGAGGACTTGTTCGACAGTGCGATGATTTAACTGGCAAGCCTTGGCAATTATTTCTATCGGTAAATCAAAGACAAACACACCATCATCTTGAGGTTGATTGCCAAGTTCTCTCTCTTGATAAATTAAAGCTCTGAGTAATGCAGCTACAGCTTGGGGTGGATAGGCACTACAGTTGAGTAGATGATATTGAAACTTTTCTTGTAGTTCAAACATGATTCCATAACGCTGGCGAAACAGTTCGGACTCTTGATGGATCGCTTTAACTATTTCTAAGGGAATTTTAACCACGTCTGCTGTCTTATAAGCCTCTACCAAACTAGGAAAAGCACGAGAAACTTTGCCAAAACTCAGAGCCAGATTTTGCATGCCAAAACAACTGTTTGGATAGGTTATAGCAATAAAGCGGTCTAAAGGAGTACTGCGAACCACAATTGGCCCCCCAAAAACGATCGCATAAAGATATTCTAGGGATGCATCATTGCGAAATGCGGTGTAAACTGGGCGATTGGAATATAGCTTTTCTACAATTAATTGCTCTGGTTTGAGATATTTGGTCAATACAGATCGATCTAAATCTTTAAACAAAAAGTTTCTTGTAGTTAAAGATTCGATTAACTCAAGCTTTTTTGACTCGCTAGCTGACTTCCTCATTTATGTTAATTAATATTTGCCCTATCTTAAGTCTGCCTCAACTTGGGAAACTAATTTAAATTTATTTTGAACTGAATCGAAATTGCATCGCAAAACATTTCAAATTTTTTTGTGATATATTTGGGTACTGATTTACATTTATCAAGGGGAATTCAAGTATGGAAGCAAGACAACCATTACGCCGGATCTTCGCTCCTAAAACCTGGAAACATTGGCTGATATTGTTGTTTTTGAGTTTTGTTGCCTCTAGTGTTGTGGTACTATTTTCCTACATCGCCACTTCGCCCAATTTCGATCTCACTTGGCAAGCTTGGATTGCGATCGCCGTAACAGTTGCCGTCTTTGTGCTGAATGCAATTACTTCTTTACCCGCTGAGATTATTTTTTTGGGTGGGACGGCAGTTTTATTAGTCAGCGGAATTTTGACCGAACAAGATGCTCTGGCAGGATTTAGCAATCCAGGAATGATTACCGTAGCCGTACTCTATATTGTGGTTACGGGACTGTCTCAAACTGGAGGCTTGAATTGGATTTCTCAACGAGTTTTAGGACTGCCGAAGGGACAAAATGCAGCCCTGTTTCGCTTAATGACTCCTGTGATGGGGATGAGTGCTTTTCTGAATAATACCCCCGTGGTGGCGATGTTTATTCCAGTCGTCAGTGATTGGGCGCGAAAATTGCGTATTAGTCCTTCCAAGCTGATGATTCCCCTCAGTTATGCAGCAATTTTTGGCGGAATTTGTACCCTAATTGGAACGAGTACCAATTTGGTAGTCAATGGTCTATTGATTTCAGCCACAGACTTACCTGGTTTAAAATTATTTGACCTGGCGGTAATTGGAATTCCCTGCGCGATCGCGGGAATGATTTATTTGTTTATCACCAATAGTTGGCTTTTACCCAGTCGCAAACCAGTAATTAGCGATACAGAGGATGTACGACAGTATACAGTGGAAATGATGGTTTCCATCGATAGCCCGCTGTCGGGCAAAAGCATTGAAAAAGCTGGATTGAGACATCTACCAGGACTGTATTTAGTCGAAATTGTGCGTCAGGGTTCGATTATTCCTGCGGTAAGTCCCCAAGAAATTTTGCGCGATGGCGATCGCCTAGTATTTATCGGCATGGTTGACTCAATCGTCGATCTGCATCGTTTGCGAGGACTACAACCAGCTACCGATCAGGTGTTTAAACTCAACACTCCTCGCTCGGAGCGTTGTTTGATTGAAGCGGTGGTGTCTAATACCTGTCCAATATTGGGTAAGACGATTCGTGAAGGACAATTTCGGAGTCAGTATAATGCGGTAGTATTGGCAGTGGCTCGTAACGGAGAGCGTTTACAGGGAAAAATTGGTAGTATTCGGCTCAAGGCGGGAGATACCCTCTTACTAGAGGCAAATGCTAAATTCCTCTCTCAACAACGAATTTCCAATGATTTTTATTTAGTTAACGGTATTCCCAATTCCGAACCACTACGCCACGAAAAAGCCCCCTTAGCGATCGCTATTTTACTAGTAATGGTATTTATTGCCAGCATTGGCTGGATGAGTATGCTTAAAGCAGCGGTTTTAGCTTCAGCAATTATGATTTTAACTGGCTGTTGTTCTTCCGTCAGAGCCTTGCGTAATATAGAATGGTCGGTACTGTTGGTGATTGGCGCAGCTTTAAGTATTGGTAAAGCCTTAGAATCTACAGGAGCAGCAGGAGCGATCGCTTCAACGATGATTCAGTTTTCTGGAGACAATCCTTGGTTGGCATTAGCAATAATCTATGGGGTAACTAATTTATTGACTGAAGCGATCACCAACAACGCAGCAGCAGCATTGGTCTTTCCCATCGCCCTCGCCCTGTCTCAAAATCTGGGAGTTAACTTTACACCTTTTGCGATCGCGATTATGATCGGCGCATCCGCCAGTTTTTCTACTCCGATCGGTTACCAGACAAACTTGATGGTCTATGGGCCTGGTGGTTATAAGTTTACTGATTTTATGCGGGTTGGTATTCCCCTTAATGCTTTGTTTTGGCTGATTACCATTATCCTCACTCCTCGGTTTTATCCTTTTAACTTGTAATACTATTTCTCCTTGAAGTTGCACTTAATATTTTGAGTTTAGATCTCACGCAGTCCTAAAGGATACACTCAATGCGACAAGTGCAAGCCGCTTCGCATAAGGCGCAAAGGCTCGAAGAAGTTAAATCTGAGAAGAGTGCATTGTCATGGAGAATAGTTATAAGCGCGATCGCGCTACCGACTATGGCGCGATCGCGAGGCGTGTCGGTAATAACAACATTTTGTGAAAAAATATAAGTATTAACAATCATTAACTAAAACCCAGTAATTTATGAATCGAGGCAAATTTATTGCGGTGCTAACAGGAGCAATTTCGATTTTAATTGCGATCGCCTATTTGGTAATTGTTCAGTTACTAGATTTTCGTGGAGAAATGATTCCCGCACCCATCAGTCAGTTATCAGTTACTAGTTATCAGTTCTACGCCATTTTCTTAAAGATAATAGCCCTAGTGAGCTAAAAGCTAAAAGTTGAACATCATTAATTTTTCAAGTCAGCAAAGTTGTCAATCATAGAGAATACGTGTTTGTACTCAAGATTAAACTTAGTAATCTCATTATTTCTGAGTAAATACTATGGCACGGGGACTTAGGATCGGCGTATCTTAGATGAGTCAAATTAGTCGCTGACCAAACTCCATGCTAAGGGATGCCAGCCATCAGCAAGTAATTCAAAAATTTTCTTTCATCGAAAGTTTAAATTTATCTAGAGGAGTCGATCGCACAAATCGGAAAATTTTAGGTGAAATCGAACCCGATCTGGCTTCCGATGCTGTATCGTCAGCAACTCCAAAATCTTTGAGCCAAACTCCAGAAGCAACTTCGGCAATAGTAACCGCTGCTGAGAAGGCTGCAACTATCGATACCAACTGGTATCAAACTAACTCCGATGACTACAGTTTAAGTCTGGCAGAAATAGTTAAATACTCGACTTCAGAGGAGTCGGCAGATAATCATAAACCAAAAAGCCGTAATTATCTGGGTAAAATTTTGTTTGCTCTCTCCTGTAGCTATTGTGTATTTGTTTTGTGGTGGGTATTTGGGCATCAGGGTCATCAAATTCTAGTTAAATTAACAGGAGGAAGATATCTTACTCTCTCTAAATCCGAGCTTGAGTTTATTGATTATATGGAGCGATCGCTCGAAACCATAGATCGTCAATTAGAAGCAGAAAGACTCAATTCCCAAGAAGGCGATCGGGTTGTCTATGTCCCTGTATATACTCCGAATACTACTCCTAGTCTTCCTCAATTACCCAGTAGCAATATACCCACAATTCCCGAACCTGTAGCCACGGCGAAGCCTTCACCCCCCGAAGCTTTAAAAATTCCCGCACCGCCACCTCTACCCGCGCCGACACCTTTAGCAAACGAGACTACCACTCAAGCACCAGAGAAGGTAGCAGCTACTAAGCCATCCGTGAAGCATACTTTGATTGGCATTTTAGAATTAGGTGAAAATAAATCCGCAGCACTGTTCAAAATTAATGGTCAGACTAGACGGTTTTGGCTTGGCGAGAAAATTGGTAGTAGCGAGTGGATTTTGGAATCTGTTAACGAACAAACTGTTGAAATTAGCAGTCAGGGACAGGTTCGTTCTGTGGCCGTGGGAGAAACGTTCTAAGATATGAATTAGAATCCAATCTCTGAAAAATAGCAACATGGGCTTATTTGATGACATCAATAACTTTTTAGAAGAGCGGTTAGACGAATTTTTACGTAACAATCCTCATCTAGAATTGCAAGCAATTGAAGAACAGTTACGAGAGCAAGAACAAGACACCAGAAAACTAATTGCTAAATTGCAGCTAGAAGAGAAAAGCCTTCAAGATCGGATCTTAGAAATCGCTAACAACATTCAAACTTGGCACAGTAGAATTGGTAAAGCTGAAAAAGCTAAAAGACCAGATTTAGCTGATGCTGCCAGAGAAAGAGAAGCAGAATTACTCAGACAGGGAAATCAGGTTTGGGGACAAATGGAAGGAGTCAAGCAACGGGCAATTAAAGCCAAAGAGTTGCTAGTGCAGATTCAACAAAAGCGAGAAGAAATCAAAGCTCAATCTACCCAAGCTAAAACTTCTCCATCGAGCAGTCAATATTCTAGCGATACAGTGGGATGGGATCGCGGTGCTAACTCATTTTATAACAGC
>JASJEI010000153.1 GCA_030064795.1 Pleurocapsa sp. MO_226.B13
GGCCTAAATATAGGGTTCGTGCAACGAGGGGCAAGGTGAAATCATTTCACTTTTGTCAACCCCATTTGAAGTCATTTTTTAATCGAAATTACTTATGTAAACATTGCCTAGTTTAGACTCTTTTAGGCAATGTTTTAAAATTGTAAAACGTAATTACAATGCTTTGATCTGGGTGTTTTACGATGTCTCAGGTTTCATTTTAGGCAAAGTTTTTTTGCTATGGATGCGTTTGAAAGAAATATTTATGTAGCTTATACTTTAGCGATCGCAAAAAAAATAAAGCTCTGACTCTATATCCTTTATATAACAAGGGTTTCAGAGGTAGGCTGCCCCTGGTCGCACGAACCCTATATTTAGGCCTGGTAATAGCTTCTGCTAGTTGTTCTGGAGTTAATTTCTGCCAAACTTCTTCTCTAACTTTGTTGTCTTCTGTTTTAGGATTGATAAGAATCTTACAAGCTGTCGCTAACTGCAAAGCAGCAGAATCTAAATCTTTGAGAGTTCTTAAGCGATTCTTTTTTCCCTCTTTTTGAGATTTGGATAAGATATCTTTGACTAATAGATTCAACACATCGAGAGCATCATCAATAGCAATGGCTTCCATGACATAAGCCCAGGCAACTAAGGTGGCAATTCTTCTTTCGGCAGACATTCTCGCTATAGCTGGCGCTCTGAGAGTAAAAGCAGTCTTAGCCAGAGTTTTGAAGCGAATAGGCGGTATTTTGCCCACATTCAATTGATAAATCCCCAAAGCGCGAATTTTTACCAAGCGGTTTAAAGCATTAACCAAACTGGGCGCACTTTTGCGAGTGGGTGATTTTCTGAGTTGTTCTAAGGGAGTTAACCTGGCTTTTTCGCCGATGACAATTAGAGCTTCTAAATTCTCTACTTGCTTGGAACTGGGTAGTTTGGCCAGAATTTTCCAAGTACGGTTAGCTACTCTTTCCCTGACTGTAGATATCAAACGAGATAATACAGTTACCCCTGGGAGTAAGATTTTCTGCTCGACTAATCTGGCTGTGGTTAAATCGAATAGCATCGAAGGACTTTCTCCTCCTGTCCAAGCCCTTTGATACAACCATCTGAGTAAACGCCAGTGTCCTGGCTGCTCGCTAAAATCACGATAACCGTAATGCTTTTTGATAGTTTGAGCGTGTACCCAATGGGTTGTCGGACGAGATAGATAATTTTGCAAACAGTCCACGTCCGTTATTTCTAGTTGGGATGCCAGATATCCTACTACTCCTTGAGGTACATCAATGGGGTCGATTAAGAATGTTCCCAAAAAGCGCACCGTACATAATTGGATGGCAAAACCCAAACGATTGTGGTCTCCACGACGTTTCTGGACTAATTGGAAAGCTGTATCATCAAGATGGAAATAATTAGCCAACTGAATAGAAGTTGGTTCGCCCGTATAACGCCCATAGCTATGCTGTTGTTCTTGGCTCAGAAACCGAGATGACACTGATGACAATCGAATAATGTACCAAGAAAACTATAGTCTATTTGGTACGCTTAAAAGTAACGAGGCTATTAGGGTTTGAGCTACCCTAAAACGAGAGGGTTTAAATGGTACGGAAAGTAGCTATAAATTTGTCGGATGGTTAAAACTACTAGAGAGTTTTAGGCGATCGCATCGAGAGTGCGTCAAGTCCAGCTAATCAGGAGCTAACTTGGCAAAAGAAGATATACGAGTTTTAGCTAATGGAACACCTTCATACCAAGCAAACAAACGAATCACATTGATCGCAGTTGCTGTCAGAATATGCTGTAGATGAACTTTACTCAAACCTACATAACGACATTGACGTAAACCAAAACTACGAACACCCTGAGAGATAGTGCCTTCAACTCCAGCTCGTTGATTATATTTTGTTGACCATGTTTTAGCTTCTTGCTGTTTGCGCCTTTTGGCTATAGCAAGATGTTCCTCTTTACGGCGTAAGGTAAGTTCTCTCGGCTCTTGTTTTGAACGGGTGCAAAGGCAGCAATTCTCATTTTGAAACCGTAACGTAAGAAAATACAGAGTGAAAGAGAAGAATTAGGGACTTGTTCGCGACGGCTCATCGCGAACAACGCGAATAAAGTGAAGAAATAAGGTCGAAGGTTGGCGAAAGTAAAAAAGGGAGCATCGATCATCCCTGAACACCTGAAAAATGAGCCATGAAACAGCCGAGTCATAACTGGAGCAACCGCGTAGACTCTGTATATCTATTCGAGGGCGAGTTGGTTCAACTAGCAGAAATTTAGCTAGAATTAAGCCCATCAGGTGCTTTTCCCTCCCTCAGCATAAACTTGAACAAAGTCTGCCAACTCTCAAACCATAAATATCTGGTTAATGCCCTCAGGTCGTTGAAGAAGGTTTGGCGAGTAACTAACATGGAGCGGACAGCACGATAGGTGATGTGGATTAAATCCAGAGTCGTGTGGAACAGATAAGCTAATAAATTAAGGCAGAACAAAAGTTCGGCCAGGTGGTTTTGACCGTGACCAAAGTTATGTTCGAGATGGTAGCCCTTGGTTTTGAGGATATTATTGCCTTCATTCTCTACTTTCCAGCGCGCTCGCCCAGCAGTGACGATCTCGGCTACATTGTGTTCATCAATCTCATGGCAAGTGGCAAAGGCATTGTAGTATAGTTGTTTCTGGTCGCTGGGGTCTGTCACTGTCACCTCACACCAGTTCACGTCCATTGCTGGTTGGGTCGCTCTGAGGGGAATTCTATTCACAAAGCGGTAGTGGTAAGATAAACGTTTTCGTCCTCGAATCTCCAACTGGGTTAGAGTTTTCACCTCACCGACTCGTTCCAGGTAATCCACCCAGTCATAAAGCTCTGGATGGGATGTCTGCTTGCAGACGAAGATAAAATGATAGCCATGAGCCAAAGCTTTTTCACAGATGGGTTGGTTGCAGTAGAGGTCATCCCCAAGTAAAGTTATGGGCGGGTCTTGTGGGTCGCGGGCATGGGCAGCAATCCAACGCTTGGCAGCAGCGTTTTCACAATCTTGTTTGTCGTGACCATCTTGGGGAGTTATGAATTCAGGTTCTAAACTGATGACCTGTGGTCGTCCTGGAGCCACTAGTACAGGAGTAACAGCAGCATGAAAATAGGTGGTGCTGCCGTTTTTATGAGTTCGATGGCAACAGTGACAACAGTGAATCTTCTTGGACGAGAAATATTCAGTGCCATCGAGAGTCAGTAAAAATTCTCCACCAAAGCACTGATAGGGCTTGAGATTTCCCGTCTTGGACAAACTGTCATAGACGGAACGAAAAACCCCAAATACCGTTGAAGCTGGCACTGGGTCGAGCAGGGTGCGAATCTGATTATCACAGGGGATGCGCTCGATACCAAACAGACTATGGGCATTATCCCGACCTTTGTGACTTTTCATCAAGCGTTGATGGTCTAAAAAAGAAGGAGATTGCATAAAAAAGACCGAAAACGCACTCTTAATGCCCTCGTCTACTGTATATCTGGTGTTATTGCTCTGTTTTCGTTCATCGGGCAGGTTATCTAACTCGGCACTCAGCATCGATAGTAATTCAGGCATCCCTATGGCTAGACCCATGTTGTCACCCAGGCGCAGGTTAACGCCTTTTACTTTAATCTAATTCCCCCCTTCGGTTCTCGAGTTTCTTAGTTCTCTGTAAAACGTAGAGAACTAATTTCCAATTCTCCTGCTGTCAACGACGGGAGCGTTGTTTCCGCACTCAAGCAAGTTGTTGCTCGCGAGTTATCAACCCTCTCGGGGCATCGTTTTAATGTCATGAAATCTTAAAATGAGAATTGCTGATAGGAATAAAGCAGAATTCTCTTCTACATCCATGCCTTCAGCTTCACGCCACTCTAAGTAAGTATCGATTGCCATTCTGGCTTCAGATAAAAGCGGCACAAATCCTACGCTATCGCGTTTGGCTTCTACGATATGTAACCGTTTGCCATCATAGTCCTTAATGTTTAATGCCGTAACCTCACTGGCTCTCAAACCATGTTCTAAAACTCGAAGCAAAGCGGTATCTCGAAGGCGATGCCAACCGCGTTGAAGTAGCGCATTAAATAAAGACTCTACTTCTTCATTGCTTAATTCTTGAGGTGATGGTGGTTTAATTTTGGGTTTAGTTAAAGTCAAAGTCGGATCTTTGCTAATGTAATCCTTGATAGTCAGCCAATTAAAGAAGCTCTTGAGAGCAGCGAGTTCTTGGCAAATAGTAGCGTTACTCAGTTCTAATTCTTTGAGATATGCTTTGTAGCGGTCTAAATCTTGATGTTTGAGAAGATGCCATCCCTTCTCTTGGTGCGCGTTCCCTTGCGCCTGTCGTCGGCGCGGGGTCGCACCGCTATCCGTCCACTTGGTGAAGCGAGTTAATGCCCGTCTGTAAGCTCGCTGCGAATTAGTAGATAATTCCATACTGCGAAAATATTCATCTACTCGAACTTGTCGCAAATCTCCCAGTGGTTTGGGAGGTTCGGATTTTAGTGGTGCATCGACAAGAATTAATTTTGGCTCGGGAACAATCATAAATGGTTGGTATTGTTAGGGTCGATCGCAAATAGGACAAGAATGAACTGAAATATCGAAAACTTCTTTTTCTGCAAAGCTAGTCATACCAAACTTAGAATATAAACTGCTCAAACATTTACGAACATAACTGTCTAATTGTCTCTTATTCCAACCGATTGTATGAACTGGCTCGATTTTAGCTACTGTTTTATTATCAATTACTACATAAGCTCCAAGAGCATGAACGGGTGAATCCTTCGCACCTCCAGTACGATAAATTTGTAAGAAAGCGGCAGTAACCGACGGGGTTTCTACTTCAATAGTCTCAACTCGATCTACTTGTTGCTTGTATTTAGCCCGACGATTGGCATTAATTGATTCGCGCTTACGATAGTAACTACGCTTTGACTTACAGCGATTACTTTGCCAACAAGACTGCTCTTTGGCAAATTCAATCGTCTTAAACGCACAACTGCGACATTTTTTATTTACTGCTGCTGGCATAACTCCACCCTAAGCGAATCACAACAGTAGAAATCATCACCCTCTTGTTCGAGGTGAAAGTTACCCAACAGTAGAGTGTAGATGATTGCTCCTGGGGTAAGGGGTAAGTTCTCGATTAATTCTGCCATCGTGCAACCTAATCCGTGAAGCTTCAAATAACTTTCGATTTGTTTACTCCACCCCGGTACATCTTCAGCATGAGACTCATCAATAATTTCTTCTAAGGAATGAGGATTTAATTATTTACCAAAGTTAGGCGGATTGTGGCTGAACTGTATAATTCCATTGAGGAAGATATTCGTCAAAAATGATGGGCAGATTTTGCTTGAACTCGGTTGCCACTTTTTTGCCAGTTTCATAAACTCCCTCAATTATGGTAGCGAAAACCCTCAAACCCTTGCGCGTTTTAGCTTTTTCTATCAGAGATTTGACGGTCTTCCAGCTATCAAAGATGACCCCAGAGCAAGCACGAGTGATATGGGGAAAGAGACGATGTTCAATCGGATTATACTTGGAGGTGTAAGGGGGATAATGGGCAATACGAATTTCAATACCTAATTCGTTACTCAAAGTTTGTAAAGCCTGTTTAAATAGATAAGAACGGGAACTATTACTGCCACCACCATCACACAAAAGCAAAATAGAGGTAGCGAAAGGATAAAGCCAAGCTCCATAGTTAACCCACCAATAACGAATCGAGTCACAAGCGAACTCGCTCGTATCATGATCGGTCCCAATTTGCACGTAACCAACATTATGAGTCAAATCATAGAGACCATGAGGAATTACCACACCAGTAGCTAAGGAAGGCCAATCATGATCGTAAACTTCTATGGGCTGTTGATTATAGGTGTGTCCATCTCGATACAGTCTCCCTAGCTTTTCTTTTTTTTTGTATCGACGCTCATCACTGGATTTCCCGCCTTTTGGTAGTCGTCAATAAGTTGATTGATCTTTTCAAATTGCTCATTTCTCAAAGGATTATTGCCTGTAGCTTTAGTTTTAAGAGCTTGGCGACGGCGAAACTTCTGCTTATCTAGCAATTGGTCGATTACTGTTACGCTAACTCTAATGTCTTCTTCTTCTAATAGTAGATCAGCTATCTCTTGACGAGTCAAATGAGTCCATCGAATCTCCTCATCCATTGGATCACCTGCTATATGTCTATCGATAACCCGCTCAAAAGACGACTCTAAACCCTCAATGGTCTCTAACTTCCTTTTTCTGCCCCCACCTGGAGCTCGAATTCGGCTTTGATTCATGGATTCGGGTGATTTCAGCTCTTCTATGCCTCGTTTTATGGTTCGACAATTAGCCCCTAACAGTCTTTCGATATAACTAATCCCCCCATAGCCTATTTTCAGGGCTTCTATCGCTGCGTAGCGTCTGCGTTCTTTCTCTGATAAGGATTGATAAAAAATTTGCATCATTTCCTCAATCTCTGGGGTATAAGGTTGCAGTTGCTGCATCAGCGAATTAGTTTTTTCGTTTTTCTGGTTGAACTTTCTGATTTTACCTTGATTCTTGAACTTTTGTACTTTATTTAGTCCTCATTCCATTAGTGGGAGTCTTACGCTCGAGCGATAAATTAGACTTGCTTTGATGATTATTTTACTTACGCCAAGTAAAGTAAAAAGTTGCCCCCGCACCGAGTTGCGATTCGACCCAGATTTTACCTCCTTGACCTTCGACAATCTTTTTGACAATTGACAAGCCAATTCCCGTACTTTCAAAGGTGTCTCTTGCCTGTAGAGTTTGAAAGATCGTAAAAATGCGATCGTGATATCGAGGATCGATGCCCAAGCCATCGTCGCAAACCGCAAACTCATAGAATTTATCTCGTTCTTGGACTGAGATAACTACCTTGCCTTTTTTTTGAGGATGATATTTGATCGCATTACTAATCAGGTTGGCAAAAACTTGTTCTAGTAATATTACTTCGGTTTTGAGGGTGGGTAGATTGTCAGCAACAATAATCTCAAATTCTGGTGGTGGTGAAAGAGAATCGATCGCATTGAGAACCACATCTTTCACATTAACAATTTGGGTAGGAGTGCTTTTGCGTCCCACACGAGAATATTCTAGTAGTCCCTGGATCAAGCCATCCATCCGCTTAACTCTAGACTGCATCAGTTTGAGTTGTTGTTGGTTTTCTTCTGGAATTTGGTCTTCTAAATCTTCACCCAGCCAAGTAGCTAGATTGGAGATCGCCCTTAATGGTGCTTTGAGATCGTGGGAGGTAACGTAGGCAAAACGGTCTAATTCTTGGTTGCGCTTTTTGAGTAGGGAGGTGGTTTTAAATAGTTCTTTGTTGACCCACTCTAGCTCTTCAGCTCTTTGCTGTAAAGATTTTTCGGTTTGTTTTTGAATGGTCAAGTCTCGCATCACCGTGGAGATATATTTAACTTTACCCCGATCTGATTTGTGGGCAATAATTAATTGCGAAACTGGTATTTCTCTGCCGTCTTTAGTTAGTAGTGCAGTTTCATCCAACCAACTACCATGTTCTATTGCCGTGGGAATACCTCTGGCTTGGATAATTTTAAATGCCCAATCTGGATGATAGTCGGCAATAGTTAGTTTGGTGGGGTCGAGATCTTGACCAACAGCACCGAAGATACTTTTCATTCGGGGATTATGCCAGATAATATTCCCCTCCACATCGGCCAAACCAATATAGTCTTCTGATGCTTCCAATACCTCAACTCTTCTGGCTAAGTCGGTTTCCAACCGCTTTCTTGTCTCTAATTCGCTTTTAAGGTTGTCGATCAACTCTGCCTGCTGTATGGCGATCGCCAGTTGTACCGCTAATTTATCTAGTAATTCTACTTCATCTGTTTCCCACTGGCGAGAATCGCTACACTGATGGGCAATTAACAAACCCCAAAGATGAGAATTTGTGGTTGATGGTGAAGAACTAGGTAAAATTGGTACGACTATATTAGCCTTGACCTGAAATTGTGCCAATAACTTGAGATGACACGGAGAAAGCCCCGATTTGTAAACATTATCAATCGCTAGGGTTTCTCCTCTTTCATATTTAGCTGCACCACGGTCTTGAAAGCAAGTATCGATTACTTTTTGACCTAAAGATGGTTTCCAACCAGACTTAATCGACTCGGCGACAACATCACCACTCATATCTGGGGCAAAGTGATAAATTACCACGCGATCGCAATCTAATAGTAATCTTACTTCTTTAACTGCGGTATCCAAGATTGCTGATAAATCTAAAGATTGACGAATACGTAAGGCAGTTTCTGCGATTAACTGTTGCTGGCGAAAACTTTTGGTCAACAACAATTGTAAATAATGCTGTTGTAAAACATTTTTAACCGCAGCAATCAAAATTTCGGCAGTGAGGTTGCCTTTAATCAGATAATCTTTAACTCCGCTTTTCATCGCCTCGACTGCAACTGTTTCGTTTCCCTGACCAGTTAGCATAATAATTGGCGGAATTCGATCGAATTGAGCTTTTAATTCTTCGATAAATTCCAAACCAGTAAAATCTGGTAACAGATAGTCGATCAAGATTAAATCTGGCTGGATTAACGCCAGTTGTTCTAAACCTTCTTCACCAGATTCTGTTTCGATAATCTTGTAGCTAAAGATCGATTCCTGTTGGAGATAGCGACGATAAACCTCTCGGTCTTCAAACGAGTCATCGACTATTAAGATTGTATATTGGCGAGCGGTCATTACTGGTCTGGTGATTGCTGTTTCAACGAGCCTTAATTTAATGTTGACATATCTAAGTCAAACTTGAGAGCGATTAGACTCAAGACTTCTTGTTCTTCTAGGGTAATATTGCCGTTGGATTTAGCAATTTCGTAACATCGATTGAGAGTTAAAGGCGCGAATTCAGGAATCAACTCTTCTAATAAAGCCGATAAATCTTGCGATCGCTCCAGGTTTTCGGCAACGATTGTAACTGAAGATGGAGATATGTCTTTGACTGTGGGTAAAATTTCCGACCAATCTTGTTCTGGATAACTTACTCGGACCATGTGCGCCAAAATGCGATCCATTACCTGAGATTGTTTTAAAGCAATTTGCCAATCCGCATCAGTTTTTTGCTGCATAGATTCTAGATCTGTCTGAGGAATTTTACCTTCATAAAAACGACAGGCGGTTTGTCCCAAAACGTAAAGCATAGCTGCATTCGTCGAAGCACCGACAACCGCACCGATTCCAGGAATAATTTCCACTACGGTCAATCCTGTTTTCAAAACATCCGCACCGAGTGACAAACCAAAAATTGCCAGTACCTCGCCTCGTCTGGCTGGTTCGTTTAAATCCAAACCATAGGCGCAGGCAATTTCGTAGACCATTTCGGTTTGCAATTTGGTAGTAGCAATTAATTCGATCCCTAAAAATAAGGCCGCAATTGGCGGAATAATATTAGTCAATAATCCCAATTGTCCCCCCTGCCAAGTTTTTTCTCTAATCAAACGCTGGGCAATTAGATCGGGTGCTTCCTGGGGGTATTGCGATCGCATTTCTGTCACTGTCGCCTCGATCTTGGCAGGATCTACCTGTCCCAAAAAGGTCATCAACCAATCTAAACCGATAATCCGATCTGCCGATTTAAGAACGGGATTGGACGCAATCCAGTCTAGGGTTTGTCCTGTAGTCACCGTGGTTTGTTCTAATATTTTTTGAGTTTCGCTGGTTAACATTTCGGATAAATTACCGATCGTGTTAACTACTTCAGCCAAAAAGTTTTCGGATGGATTGGTATCGGACATAATTAAATGATTTTATGGTTATTTAATACTAAAATTCCTGACTACTCCACTTTACTTCGGACAGCCAGGAAATGTGTTCTTAATAAGATGATTTTAGGGTTGCTAATTCAAAAATCTAAAACCAAGAGCAATGTCACTCTTATTCTTGGTTATTTATACTTCGATTCTTAGATAGTTTTAACTTGTATTTGGCGAGGAAAAATTATCTCCAAACCTCAAACAACCAAATCTATAAGCCATTAATTAAGTAACTTTAAACTTTTGCTTTTGGTAGTGGCCAAGAACCAATAGCTAATAGAATAACTATACATTATTAAGGCTGATTTTACTATCTGAAACTACAATCGTCCTCAAAAGTACTAATTAGTTAAATTCTCAAAAAAGTTAGCTGCTTTTTCCTTTGCTGTAGTCGCATCAGCTTCTTCGGGATCGACCATTTTTTCGCGATCTGCACTACCTTGAACTGCATTTAATCCTTTTTGAGCTTTTTCAGTTACCTCTTCAATTCCACGAGGATTGGAGCTGGCAACATCATCAGTTTCGGCTTGAATTTTGTTTAAACTTGCTTCGCCGTCAGTCGCTTTACTGGTTGCTGCTTGAGCGGGATAAGCACTAGAAATAAACAATAGTCCACTGAAAAAAACCGTCAATACCAGACGGAAAGAAGACTTTAACCAATTGTTTAACTTACTGAATAACATGAGCTTACCTCAAATATTTTTTCTATCATTTAATTATTAGCTGCAAGCCAAACCCAGTCACATCTGACTAAAGATATAAAATATTTTGAATCTAAAGCAGTATAGTTGATATTTTTTAAATTTATAGCTTGGGTCTGGGGGCAAATCCATTAAAAGTGCCTAAAAAAATGATTTTGTAAAAAAACTTAAAACTCTCTGTCTTTTGACAGAAGCTAAATTTAATCTGGCTAGAGTAACCTGAGTTCAAATGAATTAATTGGTAATTGGACTTAAAAATCAAGTCCAATTAATTGCCGAATTCTAAAGCTCAGCCTGGAGATTTATTTAAATGGATAGAATGCCGAATTTTGAACTAAATATGAACTTAACTGTAGAACAGCAATTCCAAATGCGTCTTTATCAAGAATCGGTTCAAGCCATGAAACCAGAAGAAGCGCGATCGCTATTGTTAGAAGCTTCTAAACTACTGATGGTAAAAGATAATATTATAAAAGGACTAATGAAGCGATAATTTATTGAATTAGCATTGAGTATTAAATCCCATGACTAATCAGTGGTCAAAGTTCTGGCAAAAAACCCTATTAATTATCTTGATAATCACGACTAGTAGCTTGCCCATAGCTGCATCAGAAAAAGTCGCGATCGACATAATGGATGCAATTAGAGGTGCGGTAGATATCATTCAGGTATCTAATATTTCTGACGAACAAGAAGTCGAAATCGGCAAGCAAACCAACCAGCAGGTGTTAAATCAGTATCAGCTTCACGATGGGTCACAAGTTCAAGCCTACGTAAGCAACCTCGGACAAGAATTACTCGATAATAGTGATAGCCGAGACATACCCTTTACTTTTCAGGTAGTCAATAGCGATGAAGTAAACGCCTTTGCCACTCCTGGAGGATTTGTCTATGTCACTACAGGGCTACTAAAAACTGCCGACAATAGAGCGCAGTTAGCATCGGTAGTGGCTCATGAAATCGCTCACATCAATAAAAGACATGGCATCAAGGCTTTACAGCAAGCAGCAATAGCTAGGGGCATTGCCACTACAGCAGAGGTAGAGACTAGTACTCTAGCACAAATAGCATATCAGTTGACTCTAGACTTACCTAGAAGCCGTTCTTTTGAATATGAAGCCGACAGTAGCGGATTAAAGACCCTACAGCAGACTGGCTATCCAGGCGAAGCTTTTGCTGAGTTTTTAGCTAAGCTTAAAGGCGGTGCTGGTACGCCAGAATTTTTGCGGACTCATCCCTCTAGCGAGCATCGAATAGAAGCAATTTCTCAACAAGCTAAGGAAAATCCGAATAGCAACAAAGGACAAGATCGAGCAGAATATCAAAGTAACGTAGTTTCTTTGCTATAGTCTCAGTTCGGATCGTTACAGAACTTAGTCTGTACTCCTAAAATAAGCGTTGTTGATGATAGCATTTTTGATATAGCATTTTTGATGTTGGAACTTCAAACTCAGCAACGGTAACTATTGTGCAACAAGCTGTTTCTACTCGCGTCAGGAAATATGCCGTCAAACCAAGTAGAGTCGCTAGTCTACTTCCAATTTGTCTTTATACTCTCGGTTTTTTAGTTGCAAAAAGTGAAATTTCACTGGCACAAGTTACCACTGACAATACCGTTAACACTACTGTCAACCAAAACGGTAATGTGGCAGAAATAACAGGCGGAGAAACGCGAGGCAGTAATTTATTTCATAGCTTTCAAGATTTTTCCGTCCCGACTGGAAATGAAGCCTTTTTCAATAACCCTAGTGATGTTGCTAATATTTTTTCTAGGGTAACTGGAGGGAATATTTCGTCTATCGATGGTGTAATTAGAGCCAACGGTAATGCCAGCTTATTTTTAATCAATCCTGCGGGAATTATCTTTGGCGAGGGGTCGAGGTTAGATATTGGTGGCTCATTTTATGGCAGTACGGCGAGTAATATTTTGTTTGAGGATGGCGAATTTAGCGCGGTAGATTTAGACTCAGTGGTGTTACCAGTTCGGTCTTTTCAGGAGCAGAGGGAAATGCAGGCGGTGTCAGCATTACCACTGGTAATCTCAATCTGACTAACGGAGGAGCAGTTATTTCCAATACTTTTGGTAATGGAAATGCAGGCTCGGTATCGATTATCGCCAGCGATACCATCTCGATTGATAACTTTGATTCTGATGGCATCCCCGATACTGTCATCACTCCGATCAATCCACAACCAGTGAATGATACAGCAAGTAGAATTGTCCCCACGCTCGAACTCAATCTTACGGAGGTAGGTTCAATTTCCTCCAGTGCTTTTGGTAATGGCAATGCTGGTTTGTTAACAGTGCAAGCCAATTCACTTAGTTTAGAGAATAATGCCAGTATTGGTGCTTCGACTCAATCTGGAACGGGTGGCGAGATTGAGTTAAAAATTGCTGAAGATCTAACTTTAGCTAACAATAGCTCGATCTCCGCCCGTGCTTTCCAAGAAGCTGATGGCGGTAATTTAGATATTGATGCCAGATTTATTATTGCTTTCCCTAATGGCAACAATGATATTATCGCCATTGCCGAACAAGGAAATGGGGGCAATATTGATATTAAAGCAGAAACACTTTTTGGTATTCGACAACGCGAGCAAAATCCTTTAACTAACGATATTGATGCTAGTTCTGATTTTGGTATAGATGGGAATATTTCCATCAATCTTTTGGATGTTGATGTGGTTCGAGGTGCAGGTGAATTACCAACTAATATAGTTTTACCAGAACAAACCACGACTCAAACTTGTCCGAGTAATAGGGAAGCAGTAGCTCAAAATAGTTTGACGATTAAAGGTAAAGGCGGTATTCCAGCAACACCAGTTTCAACACTAGATTCTCGAAATATTGTCATTAACGGTCAAATCAATCCAAAATCTTCGATACCCGAACCTATAGAAACTAGCAAAGGTAAAATTCAACCAGCTAGAGGTGTCAAAGTAACTAAATCGGGAAACATAATCTTGACTCCATATCAGACTGATAGTTCAAGGGATCGACTGACTGAAATTCAACCCAATTGTAATTAATACATTAAATCTATCAATAGTTAGGTTCGGGTTTCTATCAATAGCTGGATTAAAACTTGCCAAGAATTATTTTCAATAATGAAAGAAAAGAACAATTTAAACAAAAAATTATGGATAAGCAAGCACACGATAAAGTATATCGCACTAATAATAGTGATGAAGCCTTTCCCACTGCCAATAAGGGCGACGTAGTAGACGAATCCAAAACCACAGAAGAAAAGAAAGAACAAGTAGCAGTAGATACTTGGGATCCTGCTGGTCATGTTAAAGTTCCCACCTATTTCCCAGTCGAAGACAAAAATGGAGAAGAAAAACCATTACATCACGTTAGAGATGCTGAAGAAATTTCCGACGTAATTCGCCAAGCTAGAGTAGATGAAGATGGCGATCGCCAATGGTAATCAAGTTAAGAAATTAACTTACAGCCGTTTTCAGTTGGATAGAATACAGTTAGTAGTTTGGAATTCGGAGTTAGTAATTAGTAGTTCGTAGTTAGTTCGGGGTTCGGGGTTGTCTTCCCAATCTTCTCCATCTCCCCTGCTTAATACCAAGATGTGGTCGATCGAGCAAGAAAACTGCTGTACGTAAAAAAAACAATATAATCCTGTTTCACAGTTTGGTTCTGTACTTTCAATTTGAAGTGCAGATTTTTTTTGGTTCTAAAAGTCTCTATCTAGAGATTTATAACTACTGAAGGATGTAATTCCAAATTAATATCTATAAACTAATTAACAAGCAAGATTAAATAATAATACTGATGAAAAGGGTAATAATGTTTGGAAGCCTATGTGGCTTATTGTAATTGGGTCTCGTCGATTTGGAGTTAAGTCTTGAAGATTGTTATCAAGCTTATCGACAAAGATACAATCTCGAACATCTTTTTCGTTTCGGGAAACAAAAATTATTAATGACTTCTTATTTAACTCCTGATGTCAAACATGAAGAAAATTGGTCACTCGTTCCCTGGATTTCAAATCCAGGGCTTGCGAGTGACCGCCTTACGCGGTTCAAATTAACACTTTTAGCTTATGTAAATTTATGGGCAGCTAGAAATTTAGCTGTTGTTTTACCGAGAGAATGGGAACAATATTTGAAGACGAATGAATCCGTTGAAATTACTCCCAGTTTAGTTCAACGAGACTTTTATCGAATAATCTCCCAGATTGGGAAAATTACTAAAACTCCCATAATCGAGGTTATTCTTCTGGACGTATTAAAGGATACAAAAAAGCCCCACGTTCTCGTCATCAAGTTATCAAAAAAGCGCACCGCCCGCGCCGAGGTTTCCTCGGCGTAAGGACGGAGCAAGAAACGAAAAAAGTTAACAAAGAAAAGCTAAAAGCCTCTTAGTTTTTTCAAAAAAATCTTAATATTAACCCATTTCTCGGCTATTTTTTGAGGTGAGATAGGAGAGATATTGTTTTCAGCTTTAATTTGCGTAAATATTACGCAAATAGTTTTTCCTTTGTCCAAAGTCCAATAAATATAGCAATACCATCTAGAAAAAGAGAATTATTCTGCTTCTGATTATTGTTAATTAAACATTGGTTATTGGTTGGATTCACGCACCACCACAGACTACTGTTGTATTTAACTAAATATTCGATTCCTACTGACAGTCTTAAGATAAATCTCGACAGAAGGAGTTATTATGAACTTTTTTAAATTAACCACTACTACAATGCTGGCAGTTACATTGGCTTTACCTGCTGGTACGGCTTTGAGTCAAGAAAAAGAAGAAACTGTAGATACAAACTTAAACCAAGCCGAACAAAATATTGATGACGCTGGCGAAAACCTTAAAGATGCAGGAAAATCCCTTGGTAATAGTATTCAAAACACTGGCGAAGCAGCCCAAGAAAGCTTAAACGACGCGGGTAATGCGATCGAACGCAACTATAACCAAGCCGAACAACAAGTACAGCAAACTGCTGGCGAAGCACAAGAAAACCTCAACCAAGCAGCTGAAACAACCGAACAAGGTTTGGAAAATACAGGCGAAGTAGTCCAAGAAAGCTTAAACGACGCAGGTAATGCGATCGAACGCAACTATAACCAAGCAGAAGAACAAGTAAGACAAACTGCTGCTGAAGCACAAGAAAACATCAACCAAGCTGCCGAGGCTGCGCAAGCTGAAATTGCTGAAACTGCTACAGCGATCGAACAAAGATCTAACTGGGGTTGGTTGGGTTTACTCGGTCTACTCGGACTATTTGGTTTAGCTGGTAAAAACAAGAAAACCGAAGTAGTCGAACGTCGTAATTTAGAACCCCTAGACACAAGCGATCGCACTCCTACCTACAATCAATAATAATTAAAGTCTTAATTAATTAGATCGAGGGGGTAAATAAATTGCCCCCTTTTTGGCGATCGCGGTTATCTTAATGCGATCCGATCCGCTGCTGCCAATAATAAGTGAGCCAATTTAAAACCCACATTCATCAGCCCCACAGATGAAGCACATCAGAAATCAGGGTCAAACCATAATGAAAGAGAGAATTGAGAAAAGAATCTCGTTGAGAGTTGGGAAAGGAAGCAAAATGATAGCCAAAGCTAGGGATTACCCGCTTTTCTCACAAAAAAGGCGATCGCTAAACTCAGAAGCTTTACCAGATCTAGGTTTGACCCTGGTGTTAACTCCTGCTGTCAAACGACCTGGTTGACTGACAAAAGATGATGTTGGGATAGCTAAAAGAACTAACAGTTATGGGATCGATTGGGTTGACAAAAGTTTAGGGGAGCGAGCATTCTGAAATTAGATTCCACTCACAATTTCAGAATCCTGTGAAAAAAACTCCCGACTTTACAATGCCTTGAATCAATGGGTCAGTCAAGCTGATGACTGGTCACATTTATGTCACCTCAAAACCTGTTTATGGATGATAATTGCTCTAATACACACAGGTAGTGTAAATCTGACAAAATGGTCAATCTATATTCCATGTCGGGGTAAGTTCGCACAGAGCAGACAAAGACGCATTCAACGGTGGCTGAATAATCCCCGAATCAATGTTCATCGTCTTTATAAACCATTAATTCAAAAGGCTCTGGCTAATTGGTCAGAAGATAATATTTTTCTAGCACTAGACACTTCTCTTTTTTGGGAAAACTATTGTTTAGTACGCTTATGTGTAATTCATCGAGGAAGAGCTTTACCTGTGGTGTGGAGAGTGATGAAACATGAAAGTGCAAGTGTTTCCTTTAGTGATTATCAACAGATGCTTAAACAAGCACAAGCTAGACTACCCCAGTCAGTCAAGATAGTTCTACTGGCAGATAGAGGATTTATACATACTAAGTTAATGACCATGCTAACCACTCAATTAGGATGGCATTATCGTATCCGAATTAAGAGCCCTAAAGGACTAGCTTCGCGTCGCAATACTTGGATAAGGATACGGAAATTGGTGTCAACCAAAAAGCTTTCACCTTCATCGTGGACAGGCAATTTGCCTACACAATGTCCGAATCCACAAGGGAGAATACTACGGCATTGTTCACGTAATTATCGGTCGTAATAGTGTCAACGGTGAACTGTGGGCGATTGTTAGTAACGAAAGAACCACACTACAAACTTTTGCGCTCATACGGACTACGCTTTGACCTGGTTGACTGACATTCCTCCTATGACCTTACACGACTTGGAAGGAAAGGAGCGATCGCATAATGTAAAATCAAGCATTTGAAGCCATTTTTGTACTGAAGTAGCGACCCCTGAAAGCTAAATACAGTAAGCCTTTCATGATTAACCTTCCAAGTCTTGTGACCTTATTTAATCTGACTGGCAACGATTCTAAGTTGAATTGAGCAGAACCTAGTTCTGCCAAGGTTTTTAGTGACCTTAGCTCAAAAAAGAAGAGGCGGTTAGCGGACATTCTCCGCTAACTACTGGCTTCCTTTGTCTAAAGCGCAGGTTATAGCCGTGCGAAGTATATCAATTAGAAAATGCTTGGGCTTGGGTTATTAAGTAGCGAGTAGATCGGAGATTCACAGCAAGCTTTGCTTGCGAAGTTATGTAAATCTTGCTGCAACTCCTTCAATTGTTAAATCCATAAACCCCAACTCGTCGAGAATTTCATAAGCTGCTTTAAGAATTTTCTCGCGAGGTTCAGGCGATCGCGGTCTCCCCCTTCCCAACTTGACAGAGGCTTGAGTGGACTTAATTTCCTTGCAACCTTGAAATGCTCACTATTTAATGCTTACACCTTTTTTTATTTTAGTAGTTGACATATTGATTCATTTTCGTTAAATTAATTACATATCGTAACGTAATAAAATAACTTCGGCTATGAAGTATTTAGCCTGGTATGTTATCAACCCTGATTTATTTTACTAGACGTTTCATAAAATATATAAAACTGGTGAAAACATTAAACCAGATTCACCACCAAGACTAAAGCGATTAATAATCTACCAAAAGGAACGAAAACCATGAGAAACTTCAAACCAACATTTACAACAGCAGTACTAGCCACCATATTGGCACTAGGTATACAGCAAACAGAATTTGGTATGGCGTACATGCGGAATTACGCCTTTGTCTTGCGTCTTGCGCCGAAATGGGTCGCGGTATCCTTTAGGACGCGGGGTCGTTTATCCCTTTATACCCGAAGGGTGCGAATGGGGGCAACGCTTAACGCAGATAAATGAATCTGCTTTCTTACATTATTGAACTGCTAGATGTCCAGATAATCTTGCAAAAAGCTGTATCTGTTGCCTTCTTATTTTGTTTGACGACGAGATAAAAATTGCATGGTAAATAAAGCAACGCCAATGAGAACAAAAGAAAAGATAGTAGTTAAAGTTCCTAAAATAAGATTTTTAATCTCAGAATCCGTTTCCAAACTGAGAACGGGTAGATCGATCGCTCTAATTTGGCGACATAGGTGCGACATACCGTAATTGTGAACTAAATGACGGGCAATGATTTTGGTTCTACCTAATGTAGTGACGATGGAAAAGCCAGTAGCGATAAAACTAGCTGCGTGCATTGCTGCTTCAGCAATACCGATAACTGGTGCTGTAGTCAACTCCCGTGCTGCCAATAAGCCAGGATCGCCAAAACAAGCAATAATATAACCATCGATATCTTCTGCTTCCCCCTGGCGTATTTCATCGAGAATACCAACCACACTAAGAGCCTCATCATAGTGACCTTCAATGGAAACAGGCCCCATATTAGGATTACAGGCAATAATTTCCGTCCCTGGGTTGGCAACCGAACGGGCGATCGCGCCAATTTTCTCGGTCATGCTAGCAGTTGTATTGGGATTTATAACTTTAATTTTCATCGGTCGCGCAAATTGTGAAATTAAAAGCTGGGTCGATCTGGCGGATAATTTGCCATTGTAATCGATCGCCAAAACTCCTCTAAATCTTTAGTAGATTGAAGATGGAACACTTGCTTGGTTGTCTGTGCCTTTTTAACATACTCGCGATATTTAGGCGTAAGCTTTTGATGGCACAGCCAAACTATGTAATAGGTATTTAAGGTACTTTTGACTAACGGACTGTTCTCAGGATAACCTTCGGGTGCTACCCACAAACCTTTAATCAATCGTTTTGTTACCCAGAAATAATGCTGGAGAACTGGCAGATCGATATAAACTAAAGTGTCTGCTACTTCTAATCTTTTCCACACCGTATCTAACGAACCAAATCCATCGATAATCCAATGCTCTTGTTGCAAGATTGTTGTGTGGGCGGATTGATACTCGTGGTCAGTAACTTTTTCCCCTCCTGGTTTATATTGAACTAGGTCTAAGACAATTAGAGGCAAACCAGTTGTTTTCGCTAAACGCTTGCTCAGAGTTGACTTGCCCCCTCCCGCATTACCAAATACCGCGACTCTTTTCATTTTCTTCTTACTTAGACTTCTTCGCTACGATAAATACCCCTTTAAACACCCCTTGACTATTGCTCGGTTGCCAATGATAGTCAATCGCAAAACCAGTATCGGTCAAAATGTCTGACAATTCTTTCGTAGTAAAAACCTTAACCAACGGCATCAAACCGAAGAATCTTCCAATTGGCGCGATAATCTTAAACCACTTCATCGTATCTCCCAGGCACACCGTACTGGTGACGAAAATTCCACTTGGTTTGAGCAT
>JASJEI010000154.1 GCA_030064795.1 Pleurocapsa sp. MO_226.B13
ATTACGTAATTATATCTAAGTGTTTATATTTAGTATTTAAAGAATCAAACAAGTTTAATTGCCCAACTTTGTAGATATAATGTAGTTACTAAGAAATACAAAGAGAAAAGCTAAACCCCAAAAGGCAATTTGCCACAGGAGTTCAGCTAGAAATAAGAGAAGATTAATTTTTTGGTCTATCTATCCATAGCAATCCTATTGGAGTTTTAAAAACTTAAACAGAGATCGGGCAGGATGAAGGAGACAGAGAGAGGACAGAAGTTATATTTTTTTTAAAATGATTGAGGATTTCTAGATTATTGTTGCGATTGAGGCACTGATGAGCGATATACGATCGATGAAGTGGCGCGATTGCGGTTGCGATTGGGTCGCAAGTCGAAGACTCAGCAAGTTCATTCGCATTTGCACCAAAATGACGGGCATAAACGGAGCAAGTCCGTAGGAATCAGCTAGCCTTGGGTCGCAAGCCGAAGGCTCAGGCATCGCTCTATAGCGTTTCTCAGTTCACTGAGATATACTTAAAACCTACGCACTAAGGACTGTGGACTGTCTCAAAACCGAAGACTTTGTATCTCACCATTTTGAAAAAAGCTTTACTTCAGCCAGAGCAATTTTTTATTGAGAGTTTAATCTTGGTTTAAGATAAAAAATTATTATTTTCTCGTGTCCTTTCTCTTTCTCATAGTACCTAGTTTCTGGTTTTGATTGAGATGTGTCTATCTGCTAGCGTTATAACTTTAATGAATAAATAGAAAAATGTTCTATTGAAGCATCTTTGATAAATACAACTAGAAATTTTTGTTGGAAATTATTTTCTTGCTGAATATCTATTTGATATTTCTTCTTGATTTTCAAATTGAGCATTTTAAACCAAAAGTTTTTTTGAGGTATATACGAAACTGGCTGATGAACCGTTGGCTCTTGCTCATTTTCTAGCTCATAATTAGGGAAATCTTCCTTATCTATCTTATCGGTTTTTAATAACAATAAGTTAATGACTATGATTCCCTTACCAAAAATTTCATAGTTTTTGAGAGCATATTGCTTTAAGAAATATTTGTTATTGATGACAAAGCTTTTATTTTTCCTTTTATCTAGAGAAGAATTAGGAGACATTTGATATTTCTCTGAAAATATGCCCGAAAATACTAGTTCGATTTAATCTGAAGCCAAAATTAAGGTATGCATACTAAATCTTTTTGTCAAGATAACAAAAAAAATTGCCGATGCCCATAGTAATAATTTTGAAATCGACTTATATTACAACTGCAATCGAAAAACGCTCTAGCG
Organism: Pleurocapsa sp. MO_226.B13; assembly: GCA_030064795.1. The sequence continues at coordinate 1,291 of JASJEI010000154.1, forward strand.
GGTAATTACGAAGTTAAGCAAAAACCTGGTAAGCTCGACAGTTTGCCTGAATCTAAATTTAAATCAACTATGTAGACAATTTGTTCCTGACGCTGGTATGGAGTTACTAAATATTCTTAAGATTTAAGCGCGCAAAAACAGTAACATAGTTTCAGTAACAATCTTAACTATGAGATCGGTGATGTCATTAGCACAACCTCAAGAGAAAAATCTTAGTTTATCTGTTTCTAAAATTTGGCTATGGTTAGGCGTATTTTTAATTGTGGTCTTGTTTTCTGCTCCTATGATCTGGCAACTACTGACCTCTGTTAAGTTGAATGAAGATATTTCAGCGATTCCTAACGTTTATTTTCCCAGTGAAATTACTCTCGAACATTACAGGTCGTTATTTAATCGTCGTCCATTTTTAACTTATATTTTTAATAGTGCTTTGGTAGCTAGTGTATCAACTATCTTATGTCTTGTTTTGGGTTCTCCAGCAGCCTATGCTCTAGCCAGAATGAAATTAACAGGGGAAAAGTTGATTTTAACGGGGATTTTAATCGTGACTTTGTTTCCTTATGTTTTATTATTTTTAGGACTATTAGAAATAGTCAAAGCCATAGGCTTGGGAAACAATTATTTAGCTTTAATAATTCCTTATACTGCTATTAATCTACCGCTGACTATTTTGGTGATGAGGAGTTTCTTTTTGCAACTACCCAAGGATTTAGAAGATGCAGCTAAAATCGATGGCTACAAAACTTGGGGAATGCTAGTTAAGATCGTACTGCCAATGACTTTGCCTGCCTTAGCAACCACTGGGATCTTAACCTTTATTTTTGCCTGGAATGAGTATATTTTTGCTTTAACCTTTATTACAGAAGAAGCTAAAAAAACAATCCCTGTGGCTACTGCACAGCTAGGAGGAGCAAATTTATTTGATATTCCCTATGGGCCGATCGCTGCTGCTACCGTTTTGGGTACTCTTCCTTTAGTAATCCTGGTTTTAGTATTTCAGCGTCAAATAGTACAGGGATTAACCGCAGGTGCAGTTAAAGGTTAGATAAAATAATAATTGAATCGACTACATTTTAACTTTCAAAGTAACAATTTTCATCAGCTAAAGTAGTCCCCGATGTATATTTCTGAAAACGATAAGATCGCAATTCGCCAGCTAATTGAAAAGCAGTTGCAAGCTTTTCAACAAAAAGATGAAGAAACGGCTTTTGCTTTAACTAGTCCTGTTATTCAAAGAAAGTTCCAACAAAGGGATTTTATGAACATACTTGGAAAGAAATATGAGGCTATAATCCAACATCGCTCGATTATGTTTCAAGGTTTTACTCTAATCAATAATTATCCAGCACTGGTAGCGATGATTATGGATCGAAAGGGTACTTTGACTCAAGGGGTTTTTGTCGTACAGCATCAACCCGATTATAGTTGGCGCATCCATGGTTACGAACTGCTTTCTCTAGACGAGAAAATTATCTAATTGCAAGCCGTTACACCTAAACTATATCTCTATTAGACTTGTCCGAAAATAAGCAACACTTGATAAGCCAATGGATAGAGGCTTTCTAGTTGAATAAATATTCAAGTCAAGTTGAACCTATTTTCAGTTGTTGTAGACTATTTGCTTTAGCAACTATAAAATTTGTTATTCAATAGATGCGGAAAATTGGTTGCACAAAATTTGAGATTTTAAGGAGAAAAAGAAAAAGTCCCTAAGCGAAGACGAACTAAACCACAAATAATCAGAATTACTGTTTCATAATTTGGCGGATTCAGTCGAAATTTATCGGCAGCAATTCGGAAGATTTTGAGACGACGAATTAAATGTTCGATAAAAATTCTTTGACGAGATATCTGCTTATTCTCTTCCGCCAGGTTCTCTTGAATTAAATTCAAGAGCTTGCGGGCGCGGTGCATTCCGCACTTTTTGTTCTGCCGTTAATTCTCTACCTCTTGGTTTTCATTTATGAAATGTGTCGTTTGCTTCCGTTTTGGAAATCTCAAACTGTATTCCTAAGATTTCAAAGGTAGGCATTTGCCTCAAATAAAACAAACATAAACCAATCTCTTCAGATGGAGTTAGAATTGGCTTTCTGCCTCCCTCTTTTGCATTAACCCGAATTTTAATGGACTCTAATTTTTCTTGTTGCTGTTCATAAAGAGCGATCGCTCTTTTTGTCAGTTGTTTCCATTGTCGATAACTAATGCCTAAGATTCTTTGTGTTCGCTCTGGATATTTTTCGATATAATCTACTGGATTTGACAAGACGGTTACTCGAATATAGTTTTTCTACCGTCTTTTTTCTCATGAATTTATTTTTCGGACAAGTCTTTTCAGGTAGTTCTAAAAGGTCTTCATCGGGATTAAAATCGGTAATATAGTTTGTTCTTTCAGTTGCCAGAACAAAGCGATCGCTCCCTGCATTTCCTGTTAAAGTATCGTTCCCAGATAATCCAGCCAGAATATCGTTTCCTTCTGCGCCGACCAAACTATCATCGCCTATTCCACCTGATAGCTGGTCATGTCCCTTACCACCAAACAGCAAATCATCGCCTGCATCGGCGTTTAGACTATCATTACCTACATCTCCATAAAGAACATCATCTTCTATGCCAGCAAACAGCAAATCATCGCCATCATTACCATATAGAAAATTATTACCCTGTGTATCTCTTAGAACATCATTACCCATACCACCATCAAGATTATCAGAGCCTTCTCCGCCATCGAGAGTATCATGCCCTAGACTACCGACTAAAATATCATCACCTTTACCACCGTTTAAAATGTCGTTGTCGATACCACCATTGAGAAAGTCAACATCTTTACCGCCGTTCAAAGTATCTGCTCCCTCTTTGCCGAACAGATAATCATCACTTACTCCGCCTTCTATTAAATCATTGTCCTGTCCGCCATCTAAAGCATCAAAACCATCTTGTCCCAAAATAGTATCGTTACCTTCTTTGCCGTTTATAATGTCATTTTCTGATGTTCCTGTTAAACAGTCTTTTGTTTCAGTGCCATTAGTTGCAAATTCATCACCAAATCCTAAAGCATTAGCCACTGAAGCTTTATAGGTTTGATAAATTAGCGAATTATTAATTGTATTTGTCGATGGACGGCTCAATAAAGAACCTACATTTACTCTAATACTTTCATCACTCTGTTTGATTGGATTAGGTTTAGTAGGGTTAAGATTGCCTCAATATAACATGGTGAATAAATGGCTTTATACTTTTGGTCAATATATTTTGTTGATTTTTCTATCATTGACTGGAAACAGCGTTTTTTTTATTCCGTACTTGATAGTTGTGGTTCGTAGCTGTTTAATTTTTAATTGGCTAGAGCGTTTGCTAGCAACCATACCAGTAGTCATAATTGAGGTGTTTTTTTTCAGATTGCGGTTTTCTAGTTTTCAGGAGTTTCGACAATACGATCGCGTGACTTGGAAACAATTCATAGAAATTAGAAATATAGAAACTGTCAGCAATTTATTTTTAATTACTTTTTGTTCGGCGATTCTTTTGATGATGGTTGATGCTTTACTAAAAGAATACGAAAGTCGCCAAAAATTACGTGAATATACTTTTCTAATTGAAGACAGAGCAACTTTAGCCGAACGCAATCGTATTGCTCGCGAAATTCATGATTCTGTCGGTCACATTTTAACTGCCTTGAACATACAGTTAGATAGTGCGATCGCTTTTTGGCAATCTCAACCAGATGAAGCATGGGATTTTTTGAATGAAGCAAAAGAACTTGCTACTCAAACTCTAGATGAAATTCGCTATTCTGTTGCCACTCTTCGCAACGATCCGATTGAGAAAAAAAGTATCAAATCAACAATAGATTTACTCGTTAAAGAATTTGCTCAAAGAACCAGTATTTCTCCTCAGTGCGAAATTTCCTTAACCTATCCTCTTTCTCAAAAGCTAAAAATAACCCTTTATCGAATTTTGCAAGAAGCCTTGACTAACATTGCCAAACACAGCGAAGCTAGAGCCGTCAGGATAAAGTTAAAGTCCTCTTCTCAGCATTTACATCTACTGATTGAAGATAATGGTAAAGGCTTCGATCCTCAACAGAATACTACTGGATTTGGACTTCAAGGTATGCGCGAACGGGTTACTGCTATGGGAGGTAATTTACAAATATCGAGCAGCATAGATCGCGGTTGCTCGATTACGATCTATATTCCCCATTCATCGCTTAAATTATGATTCGTATCTTAATAGTTGACGACCAAACAATTGTCAGACACGGGCTTAAAAGACTCTTAGAAATTCAACCAGGTTTAGTAGTGGTAGGTGATGCTGAAAATGGACAAGAAGCACTTAATGCGATCGCCTCTTTGCAAAAAACAGAACAAGTACCAGATGTAGTTTTGTTAGACGTGCGAATGCCGATTATGGATGGAGTAGCAGCTACCAAACAAATTAGTCAACGTTTTCCCGAATTAAAAGTTTTAGTATTAACTACCTTTGATGATGATGAATATATCTCTCAAGCAATGAGCTATGGCGCGAGAGGCTACTTACTAAAAAATTGCCCTCCCAAAGATTTAGCAATGGCTATTAGAGCTGTTAATAGTGGGCATACTCATTTAGGTCCTGGTTTGTTTGAGAAAGCATTACAAAGTTCTATCCATCCCATCCATCCCATAGCTTCGACCTCGGTTAATGCCGAACAAATGGCAAAACTGTCTTCTCGAGAAATAGAGGTATTGAAGCGCATTGCCACTGGAGCAAATAATCGAGAAATTGGACATGAACTTCACATTGTCGAGAAGACAGTCAAAAATCATGTCAGCAATATTCTTACCAAACTAAAATTGCGCGATCGCACTCAAGCTGCTGTTTGGTTTACTCGGCAGGAGGCAAATTATGAAAATACCTAATATTGGGCAACTATCTTTTGTTGGCTTGGGATTACTGATATCTTTATCTGGATACTATCTGACAGTAGAAACTAGATCCTCAGCTAAAAATAAATCCGACCGAGATAAGACGACTGTAGCTCAAATAGAAACTGTTATTTCTCACAATAAATCAAAATCAATCAGGGGAAAACAAGCACCATCGTTCGATGACACTTCATCCTCCACCAATAAAAAATTACAACATCAAATTGCTACCTATCTCAATCGCCTTAGAAAAACTAAATTTTCTGGTACTGTTTTGGTTGCTCAAAACGGCAAAATTATTTTTAATGAGGGATACGGTTTAGCCAATGTCAAGAATAATACTCCTAATACATCTGCAACTGTTTTCGATCTAGGTTCGCTCTCCAAACAATTTACCGCAGCAGCTATACTGCATTTAGAACAACAAGGAAAATTGAAAGTGACAGATAGACTGGAGCAATTTTTTGATAATGTTCCAGCAGAGAAAGCCGACATCACTATACATCAGCTTTTAACTCATTCATCTGGTTTGCCTGACTATGTTTATGAAGATGACTTGGCTCAAACTAATCCTGAAAAAGCGATCGCTTTAGCATTTGATGCTGAATTAGAATTTAAGCCTGGAAAAGAGTATTTATATTCTGATACTGGTTATGGGTTACTAGCAGCAATTACTGAAATTGCTTCAAACAAATCTTTTCAGGATTACTTAAAACAGCATTTATTTAAACCTGCTGGGATGAATCATACAGGTTTTTATAACGATTCCCAATGGCGATCGATGAATGTAGCTCATGGCTATAACAATGGTAAAGATTTTGGTTCTGCTGCAACACGCCCTGGACCATATTGGGGATTGCTTGGCTTCGGTGGTGTGTTGACAACCGCAAAGGATATGTATTTGTGGAATATAGCATTGGAAAATAATCTTGTTTTAGACGAGAAATCAACTGTTAGATTGTTTACTCCGCACATTAAAGAAAATTCTGAAGGCGATAGCTATTACGGCTATGGATGGACAATAGAAAAAAATTCGTTATACGGCAAAAAGATTTGGCATGATGGTGCGACGGATTCGTACAATTCTATCATGCTTAAATATAATGATCCCAATGATACTTTGGTAATTGTGTTGGCAAATCGTATTGACAAAAGTTTGCTTGGCAAAGAAACTTTTTATGGAACTAATACTGGTCTTGCCTTGGGAAATAGCATTTTGAAAAGAGATTTCGACAAACTGCCCGATTATGCGCGTTAACAATTTTGAAATAATATTTTGAGGTTTGGAATGACTATAGTTAGTCGAACCAAGATAAGATTTTTTCTCGCTCTTGTTTGAGAGCCTCTATTTTGGATTTGTGTTGGTTGATATTTTCTTTGATTTGCTCTAGTTTGGCTTCAACTATAGTAGCGATCGCCTCTATTTGTTGTTGATATTGTTTGTCTTCGCGATCGAGATTTGAAATTAAGGTTTGAATTGCTTTATCAGCGATCGAACGGACGAGAAGTTGATATTTGTTATTTACAGTACGCTGGAGTTCTTTTTGGTGTTGTTTGAGTTTTGAAGTTTTCGCATCTTGACCAGTAAATATATTGATTAGCTGCACGATTAAAATTACGAAGCCAATATATTTGCCTTCATCGAAATATATTTTGGTAATACCATAGATACTTATTCCGATCAAACCAGAAATTAATAATTTAAACCAGCTACTTTGCGTGTATTTGAAATCAAAAATAATTCTACTATTTAGTTTAAGACATTGAAAATCAACGATTTCTGCTAGATTTAAGTTTGGTGATGCTTTAGCATTGAAACTAATTTCAATTGGCTCGATTTGTGAGATATGAAGTAATTTAATTTTACTTAGTTCTGTATTGACTTGATTAATTAAGGCTTTTAATCCACCCTCACCATAATCATAATTAATCTTTGTCCACTGCCAATTAAGTGATTCTGGTAGTTTGTTTTGATACAAGCCAAGAATGTAGCCATGGATGAATTCAGTACGCTCTAATTCGCCGACAGTGAGATAAAGATAGGTTGCATCCGATTCTGATATTACTTTGACTTGAGATGATTGAATAATTTGTTGTAGCTCAAACATCCAACTATTTGGTATGAAGGGACTGAGATAGTCATTCCGCGACTGGTGAATACTTTGCTTAATTTGAATAATTTTTTGTCGTTGTTGCTGACTTATACGATTAAAAATTTGCTTAGTTGTTTGCTGATATCTCTCGGCTACTTTGCCCTGTAAATAAGTATCTTTAATTTCTTTTATTTTTTGCCGATTTTCTGCTGTTTGGCCGTGATAAAAATTTTGAATAACAGTGATAATATTAGTTAAATGTTGCTCGAGAAATCTAGCTTTAATTTTGCTTGCCTGGAGAGTTAAAAATTGCTGATAAAGCTCTATATGTTGCGGATTATCTAAATCTATAAAGTTTCCTAATGGTAAAAGAATTCGATCGGCTTCCGTATAATCTTGAGATGTCAACCACTGGGATAAATTAGCATATAATTCTCGTTCTTTTTTTTGTTGAACTAAAATAATTACACTAATATTGTTTTTACTCGCCAAAGTAATCAACCGCTGATGGGATTTAATAATATTCTGATTTGAGTGATAAATTAGACAAATTACTCCACAGTTTTGGATCAGATCGGAAACTTTTTTAATTGAATCAATAACCTCAAAGTTATACAGCGATCGCAACTCAGAAATTGCTTCGCTCTTGGCTTTTAACTTCGAGGATAAAGTTATTGTAGGACTAATAAACTTGATTGTTGGTTTGCTACTAATTTTTAGACTGCCAGCTGTCAAATTCAAGGAATCAATTAAATTACGATAGCTAGGTTCAGACTCAGCTTTTTTTTCTAGATAACTCTTACTTTTATCTAGACTATTAATTAATTTATCTAACTGACTATTGCTTGACTCCATTCGTATTATTTATCATTCTTCATTTTAATCAAGCATAGTTGAATGTTTTAATTTTCAGAGATTTTCAGTTAAATATTTAGACAAAATTACTGCTCGATTATTTCTCAATTTTATCTAGCAAGATTAGCCACCACTTACAGGAGGGATAAACACGATCTCATCTCCATCTCTGAGTAAAGTATCTGCTTCCACAAATTGTAAATTAACTCCAAATCGGGTAATATCTTGCCATTTAGCTAACTGGGGCTTTTGCTCTATTAATAGTTGCAAAACGCGACCGACATTAGTTCGATTGGGAAGTACTAAATCCAATTCTGGAGTGTTAAAAACTTCTTGATAAATAGCAAATAATTTGACTTTGACTTTGATTTTTGCTTCAACCATAAAATATATTAACTAATAGTTATTCTTCTACTTGATAACCAAACTCTGCTAATCTCAAACGGGATTGTCGCCATTTTGGTTCGACTTTGACAAATAATTCTAGATGAACTTTACCAGAAATTAGCTTCTGAATTTGCTGACGTGCTGCTGTACCAATAGTTTTAAGCATAATCCCCTTTTTACCGATAATAATACCTTTTTGGGAACTACGCTCAATATTGATTGCTGCATTGATTTTAGTTACTTTGGGAGTTTCTTCGATTTTTTCAATGGCGATCGCAACAGAATGAGGAATTTCTTGGCGGGTGTGAAGCAAAATTTGTTCTCTAATCAACTCGGCAATAATAAAACGCTCTGGTCGATCTGTGACCAAATCTGGAGGATAATAGTAAGGGCCTGGTTCTAGCTGCTCTATTATTAGCTGCTGTAGCCGTTCGGTTCCCTGACCAGTCGTAGCAGAAAATTTAATAGTTGACCAATTAGTTTCAGCAATCAAATCTGCATAACTATCATCAATAAATTGGTAATTCTTTGATTGCAGATCGACTTTATTTAAACCTAGAATTACGGGTGTATCCAGCGGTTTTAGCAAATCAAAAATAAAGCGATCGCCCGTTCCTGCATCGACAGAACTATCTACTACAAACAAAACTAAATCTACAGACTTTATTGCTGTTTTAGCATTTTGGACTAAAACTTTTCCTAATTCGTGATGGGGTTTGTGTATACCAGGAGTATCGACGAAGATTATCTGTGCGTTAGGTGTAGTTAAAATTCCTTGAAGACGGTTGCGAGTGGTTTGAGCAACGGGAGAAACGATCGCAACTTTTTGCCCAATTAAATGATTCATTAAAGTAGACTTACCTACATTTGGTCTTCCAATAATAGCCACAAAACCAGATTTAAAACCCTCTGGAGCAATGGGAATAGAAGTTAAAGAATTATCGATATTTGTTTCTTGATTCATGATTAATGCTCGCTCGAAGTAATAGGAAATAAATATTTTAACTAGGAAATAGATATAGTAGTATGCTAAGCAAAAATAGTAACAATGAATATCTAGCAGTTATCTTCTACCAATGATAGCGATCGCCATCGACTAAATAATCACTTATTCAGCAGTAGTGTTAATAGTTTATTGGGGTAGATTGACTCCTAAATAGATTTGCTTAGAATTATCGTTTTAAATAGTCCAACCCAAAGATTTGAGACGATGAACCAGATTAGATATTGTTACCCCAAGTTCATCAGCGATCGCATATAAATATCTCCAGTTGGTTAAATCTCTTTCTTGTTTTGCCTCCAGTAATTTATACTGTCAGTAGATCGAAAAATCATTTTGGTTCAGGCGATCGCTAACTTTGTCAGCCCCAAAAAATAAGTTTTAATTATCTTACAGCTGATTACTGCCTTGAATTCTAGGTCTTATATAGTTCATGCGAACTATATAAGGCAGCTTTAATCCCTTTTTCGATCTACTGACAATTACAAAATCTTGTTCGGAATTAAAATCAAACTGTTGATAGATTAACTCCGACCAAGAATTTTGATGAATCAGATTGGTATTAGTGGCGATCGCAATAAACGGTCCAATTAAACCAATACCGAATGCTTCTAATACTGATGTAAATATAAATAAGCAGATGAGCAAAATCAATTCTTTACGCTTATCTGCCAGGATATATAAAAATTTTGATATATATTTAAATATTAAAAAGTAATAGTTGGTTTTAACTGCGATCGCCAAAAATCGCCAAATTATCATGACGATCGCTCGCGAAAATTAGTTAAAAAATCAGTATCGATCGTAGCTGAATTTTAAGTGGATAAATTTACAATATTTCTACAGATTTAGGAAAATTATCGGGAGCAAAATACTAAAAATTTGTCAGTTTTTCGGAAAATCTTTAGTTTAGTACATAAATATTATTGCAGTAGGTCTATAGTTTAGGATAACTTCAGTTATCAACAAAAGACATTGATGCTATTATTCTCACATCTAATTTTTGAGTGCTATATATTTTGTTTGTGTTTCTTAAATGACCATTTTTTGTAAAGTAGTTTTCTTAGTAATAATTTTGTAGCATATTAAATTGCAAATAATAATTAACAATCGTATTTTAACTAGTTAAATCGGAAATCCGTTACTACTATAAGATACGGCAACCAAATTAAAACAGAAGTAATAGAGAAGGAGTCAAAGAGAATGACAGAGCGCGAAATAGCGATAATCACTGGAATTACGGGTCAGGATGGTTCTTACTTGAGTGAGTTTCTCCTAGAAAAAGGTTATGAAGTTCATGGTATTATTCGTCGGACATCTACTTTTAATACGGATCGCATCGACCATATATATGTAGACCCCCATAGTCCAGAAGCCAGATTGTTTCTTCACTATGGCGACTTGACCGACGGCACAACTTTAAGACGCATCTTAGAAGAAGTCAAGCCCAGCGAAATCTATAATCTCGGTTCTCAGTCTCACGTGCGAGTCAGTTTTGATTCGCCAGAATATACCGTAGATTCGGTTGGCATGGGTACTTTGCGTCTTTTAGAAGCAATTCGCGACTACCAACAACGCACGGGTATTGAAGTCCGATATTACCAAGCTGGCTCATCAGAGATGTTTGGTAAAGTACAAGAAGTTCCCCAAAAAGAAACCACACCTTTTTATCCCCGCAGTCCTTATGCCTGTGCTAAAGTATACGCCCACTGGCAGACGATTAACTATCGCGAATCTTACGATCTTTTTGCCTGTAACGGCATTTTGTTTAACCATGAATCACCTCGTCGTGGTGAAACCTTTGTGACGCGCAAGATTACCAGAGCGGTAGCTCGCATTGTCGAAGGTACGCAGAAAAAACTCTATCTCGGAAATCTCGACTCCAAAAGAGATTGGGGGTATGCCAAAGATTACGTTAAGGCAATGTGGTTGATGTTGCAACAAGACCAACCCGACGACTATGTAATTGCTACGGGAGAAACCTATCAAATCAAACAGTTTTTAGATATAGCCTTTGGTTACGTTAATCTAGACTGGAATGATTACGTGGCATTCGACCCCCGTTACCTCCGTCCTGCGGAAGTAGATCTCTTGATTGGTGACCCTAGCAAAGCTAAAGCGAAACTAGGTTGGCAACCTTCAATCACTTTTGAAGAACTAGTTAAACTAATGGTTAATGCCGATCTGATCAATCTCAATCTGCCCACTCCCGACGGTAGTGAAAAAGGCGATAATGCCCTCTTACGCCGTAGTTTTGCCACTATTGTTGATTAATTTTTTTCGGAATTAATAAAAAAATGCTAGATTTACAAAACAAAAGAATTCTGGTGACTGGAGGCAATGGTTTCCTTGGCAGACAAGTAGTAGACCAACTTTGTCAAGCTGGAGCTAGCCTAGACAAAATTAGTACCCCGCGATCGCGAGAATTAGACTTGTGTAAGTGGGAAAATTGCCAAACAGCAGTTCAAAATCAAGAGATCGTCATCCACTTAGCTGCTCATGTCGGGGGAATTGGTCTAAACCGCGAAAAACCAGCAGAATTATTTTATGACAATCTAATGATGGGAGCGCAGCTAATCCACGCAGCATATCAAGAAGGAGTCGAGAAGTTTGTCTGTGTGGGAACTATCTGTGCCTATCCCAAATTTACTCCCGTACCGTTTAAGGAAGATGACCTCTGGAATGGTTATCCTGAAGAAACTAATGCCCCCTATGGCATTGCCAAAAAAGCTCTGTTGGTTCAGCTAGAGGCATATCGTCAACAATATGGCTTGAATGGGATCTATCTGTTGCCCGTCAACCTCTACGGGCCAGAAGATAATTTTGACCCCCGTAGTTCTCATGTTATTCCCGCCTTGATTCGCAAAGTTCACGAAGCTCAACAAAGAGGAGACAAGGAATTACTCGCTTGGGGAGACGGTAGCCCTACCCGTGAATTTTTGTATTCTACCGATGCAGCAAGAGGGATCGTGATTGCAACTCAAAAATATAATGAGTCTGCACCAGTTAATTTGGGTACTAATCAAGAAATAGCGATCAAAGATTTAGTGGAAACTATTTGTGAACTGATGGAGTTTGAAGGAGAAATTGTCTGGCAAACAGATAAACCCAACGGTCAACCCCGTCGTTGTTTGGATACCCAACGAGCCAAAGAAAAATTTGGTTTTGTTGCCCAAACCGAATTCCGTCAGGGCTTAAAAAATACTATTGATTGGTATCGTCAGCACGCCGAATAGAACATCGTCGATCGGAAAGTTCGCAGTTACTTCCTCTGCGGATTCTGCTTCCTATGCTTTTCATCCATAGACAACTTAAAAGTATTTCATCTTAGATCTTTATAAAAAATCACTAATTGCGATCGCAGTTAGTGATTTTTTTATTTATAGCAGTCGAAGCAAAGGTTGAGACAATTGATTTTTATCTCGCGCAGAGACGTTTACGCCCGTCGCATTGGGTGCAAAGGCGCGAAGAGATTTCAGAGATGTCCTAATCTATAGTTTGATTGCTATAAATAAGATTTAAACAAAGGCGAGATTAATATCTTGGTGGTGCATGAGAGATCATCCAAGGTCTACTGCTAGATGAACTTTGGTATCTGGGTTTAATTGGTTCTTTTCGTTCTGGTTTGACTAATCTGGGTTCGGAGGATTGAGAACGAGCGATCGCCGATAAACTACCAGAATTAAGATTGATATTGGGAGCAGAAAATATTTTGCTCGCAACTTGGTTGCATTGAGGACAGTTTAACGGTGCGTTATACTCTGCCATGCTGCGCCAAGCTTCAAATTCTCCGCAGGAGTTACAGCGATATTCGTATAGAGGCATTTTTCAGTTATCAGGGATTAGCGAATAGTTATTAAGCGATCGAGGAGCAAAAAAATCAAGTCGGCAATATATTGCGATCGAATATTGCCGTAGGTAGAGCAAGGGTACAGCAGGCATTTGGTATATCAACTATCCCACTGATTCTACCTTCGACGGGAGCGCAACTTAATAATAGATAGGCTTGTTCTCCAGTAAAGCCAAAGTTTTTCAAATAATTTATCGCATTGAGACAGGCACGACGATAAGATACATGGGCATCTAGATAATATTGTTCTCCGCTAAATTCATCAACGGAAATCCCCTCAAAAATTAGATATTCCGAGTATTGAGGTTCGACAGGGCCTGGTTTAAAAATTGGATTGACCAGGTTGTATTTTTCTACACCACCCTTAATAATATCTACGTGCAGGTCGATATAACCTGACATTTCGATCGCACCGCAAAAAGAGATTTCTCCATCTCCCTGAGAAAAGTGAATATCTCCCATAGATAAATTTGCCCCATCTACATACACGGGGAAATAGATTCGCGAACCCTTAGATAAATTCTTGATATCGCAGTTTCCGCCGTGTTCTCTTGGGGGTACTGTACGAGCAGCTTCGGCAGCCACGCGATCGAATTCCGAACTGGGAAGAGTACCCAATACTGCTTGTTCGGGATTGGGCAATTCTGCTAATGGCGGAATTTCTGGCTTCCAAACAGGGCCACCTTTGGCTACCAGAGCTTGTTCCCGCTTGTTCCATGTCTGCAATAACTCCATTGAAGGAGCGCAGCCAATCAAACCAGGATGAGTAATACCTGCAAAGCGAACCCCAGGAATATGGCGAGAACTAGTATAGATTCCTTGAAGATCCCAACAGGCTTTAGCAGCATTGGGAAAATGGTCGGTCAGAAAACCACCACCATTATCCCGCGCAAAAATTCCCGTAAAGCCCCACTCATCTCCTGGTAAAGCCCCAATATCTAGCAAATCGACAACTAAAATATCTCCTGGTTTTGCACCTTCAACTCGAATTGGCCCACTCAGGACATGAACTCTATTTAAATTTACTTTCTCAATGTCACTGGGGTCATCATTATTACTAATTTGTCCGTCTGTCCAATCTTTGCATTCAATCCTAAAGACATCTCCAGGCTTGACAGAAACTACCGCAGGTATATCAGGATGCCAACGATTGTGACCAGGTAGCTCCTGCTCTTCCATTGGTTTGGTTAAGTCAACTTTAAAAAGAGTTTCTGGCATATAAATCTCAAAAAACAACTGCTAGAGTGGGAAATTACAAATCATCTGAGAGCGGTTTTATATAGCAGTCCTCAATCATTCGTGAATCTAACCAATGACCAATGACCATATTTAGATAGGATTGCTATATCTATCACCTAATATTTGGTAATAAAAACTTATAAAAAGGAAGGAATTTAGGTAATTAAAATAACCTTCTTTAAATATTGAATGATTTATTGATTAGTAAAAGTAACGATAGTTACAAAATTCTTGAGGGCTCAGTCTGTCAAAAGATTGAGATTTGGGGCTTGATTGCTTGGGGTTTTGGGGAAATAGTACGGTAGTTTCATGAAACTCCCTAATCCTAAGAGTAATATTACACAAAATGTAAGATCGAGTTTTTGTCTAGCTGAGGTTAATTTTGTGAAGTTTTTGGGAATTATAAGTTTGTCTATATCAATCAGCAGTGATTTTTAGAGCGTGAAAATCTCAAAGAGCTAATAATGCCATCACAAAAGTACGAATCAGGACAGCTTAATTCTATTCTCAACTCGTTGTTTAAAAAGGGTGCTAATGGAGTTTTATGCTTAGAAACTCAAGTGGCTTCTTGGGTTCAGCAGCGATCTTGTTTATTGATCTTGCGCAATGGTGCATTGACCTATGGAGAAAAAAATGTCTCGACAATTCCCACTAATCGAGATCTTTGTCAGATGTTGGGAGATAAATTAAAACCCAATTTGATCAATGCTGCATTATCTGTGGCTCTCGAAAAAATCACTAATCCAAGCTCGACAAGAGAGTTAACCGAGCTACTAATTAGAATGAGGGTTTTTAGCTGGCAAGAAATAGAAGCCTTAATTGCGACTCAAGTTGTTTTAATCTTAGAACGATTCTTGTCTCATCCAGGTATAGCACATTGGCAAATCAGCGATGAGTTCGATCTCAGCTATGGCGAAGACAAACATGGTTTAGATCGATCGCAGATCGAGGAACAACTTAAGTTACGTCAACAAAAGTGGCAACAATATGCACCGACAATTCCCAGTATGGATGCAATCCCCTATGTCACCCCAGAACAATTACAGCAGATAGGCGATCGCAATGTCAAACAGCATCTGGCAGGCTCGGTGGACGGAAAACATACCCTGATCGATATTGCCGATAAAATGGGCAAAGACCCCTTAAAAGTAGCAAAAAGCTATGTTAACTGGGCAAATAATGGCTGGGTTAGTATTGGTACGACTCCCAGAAACGATCGAGCTGTAAGCAATGCCAAAGCCAAGATTCAATTGATTCAGGATGCAATAAAGTCAAATGACAATGCTCCCAAATCTGCATCTATTAATAACTCCGTTAATCAAACTCCAGATAATCAAAACTTACCGATAGTTCTCTCGGTTGATGATAGTCCAATTATTCAAACCACAATCAAACGTGCTTTGAAAGAACAGTACAACGTTTTGTTAGCAGATAAAGCAGCAGATGCCCTCAAAATACTCCATCAGCATCCAGTTAGACTGATGCTACTAGATCTGACTATGCCCGATGTAGATGGCTTAGAGTTTTGTAAAATAGTTCGTCAGATCGATAAGTTTCGCGATTTACCAATCGTCATGGTGACAGCCAGAGATGGTTTGGTCAATAAAATGAAGGGTCATATTGCGGGGACGAGTAAATATCTAACCAAGCCTTTCAAGCCAGAGGAACTGAGGGCAGTCGTCGCTGAATATCTCAAGAGTTAGCAATTAATACCGAGGAAGAAAATATGGGTACTAAACCCTATTTAATTTTTAGTTTACACAATACCCGCTATGCGATCGCAGCCGAAGCAGTGAAGGAAATCTTTTTACTGCCAGAGTTGCTCCCCGTAGCCGAAGCACCACCAGATATTGTCGGGTTACTCAATCTGCATAACTTCTATGTTCCAGTTATGCACCTAGACTTGCGCTTTGGTCACAAATTCGATCGCTGTCATCTTACAGATAGCGTCATCGTAGTGGAGTCTCCCATGCAGGTAGGGGTCATTGTCCATCGGGTAGAAACCGTTATCGATATTGACGAACGCTATATCCAAGCCGATCTCGACTACGGACGAGAACGAAATATCGCTAGGGCTTTTGTCAAGGGAATAATTAATCTGGATGATGAAATGATTATCCTGCTTGATGTAGCAAATCTGGTGCGTCATCCCGATGCAATCGAAGCACTAACCAACTCTGAAGGTCAAATCGAATCGGAAACCTCAGATCGAGATTTTTACGATCTATATTTTCCCACAGCCACCGCCAAAACCAGAGAAATTTTAGCTCAACGTGCGGTAAGTCTCAAAGAAGCCACCGAGGATAGTGAATCTGTCGAATTAATTCCCATTGCGGTGGTTAGTCTCAATGGAGATTACTTTGGTTTGGATTTAGGTATTGTCAGAGAATTTACCAAAATGGGACGAGTTACAGCTATTCCCTGTTGTCCCAGTCATATTATCGGCAACATGAACTTGCGGGGGGAAATCTTAACTCTGCTCGATATTCGTCAACCTCTAAATCTCACCCTCGATAGCAATCTACAGCCTACTAAAGCGGTAGTAATTGAAGTCGATGAGATTGTGGCGGGAATTGCCGTAGAAGAAGTATTTGATGTGATCGATTTACGTCCTGACGAACTAAAATCCGTTCCCGTGGCTACAGATACCAATACCGCAGCCTATCTCAAGGGGATGGTGGACTATCTCAATCGACCATTATACCTAATCGACTTAGCCAAGCTTCTAGCCCAGGGAGCAATGACAGTAGAATTAGCAGCTTAAACTAACTTTCTTATTAATTAAATCAATTACAGGTAAATCTATTATGAAAATCGGAACTCAGTTAACCGCAGGTGCGATCGCGATCGGAACTATCGTTTCTCTAAACACGGGGATAATTGTATCTAGATCTGAAGAAGCTGAAGCTAAAGTAATTAACCAGTCTGGGGTAGTTCGGGGAGGAACTCAAAGATCGGTCAAGCTAGAACTAGTAAACAATCCCAACGATGAATTGATTGCTACGTTAGATAATCTAATTGAAGGTTTAATTAACGGTAGCGAAGAACTAGAACTGCCCCAAGCTACAGATCCAGCATACATTGCTGCAATGCAAGAAGCCCAGGCTCAATGGAACAGAGTTAAAGGCATAATTCAACAGGTGAGAACCAATCCTACCGACAGCAACCGCCAACTTCTGACTCAAGAAAGTGAAAAGTTATTTGAGCTAACTAACACAGCCGTAAACTTAGCTGAAGAATCTTTTGACAGTAGTGTGGCACAATTTAAAATCATTGAGATAGTAGTTGCAATGATTAGCTTGATCATTGTCGGCGTAATTATTGCTGGTTCGCGACGCATTGCTAGCACCCTCAACCAATTTACCAACAATATTGCCCAGTCTAGTGATGAAATTGCTTCTAAGGTAGAACGCCAGGAATCAGTAGCCAACGAACAGTCAAGTTCCGTCAGTCAAACCACTACTACAGTGGACTTATTGGGGGAAGCTTCTCGTCGTTCGGCGCAACAGGCAGAAGAATCGGCGAAAAGTGCTAGTACTGCTCTGTCTCTGGCAGAAACTGGAGCGCAAACCGTGGAACAAACACGGGAGGGTATGGAAAGTCTCAAGGAAAGGGTAAGAGAAATCGCCGAACAAATTATTAACCTCAGCGAACAAACAGAACAAATTGCAGGGGTATCGGAGCTTGTGGGGGACTTGGCAAACCAAACTAATATGCTGGCTCTTAACGCAGCGGTTGAGGCAGCAAGGGCTGGTGAATACGGTAAAGG
>JASJEI010000155.1 GCA_030064795.1 Pleurocapsa sp. MO_226.B13
CTTCGACCTGAAATCATCGCCATTTTCAGCCCACAATAAATGAAACTATAACTACCCTCAAACCCACATTATTTGAAACTGAGACCGAATTAGCTGAAACTATAACTGAAACTATAAATTTCGACCCACAATAACAGAAAATAAGCTGTATTGCTTACTAGAATTACTTTTTAACCACTTCTCAATAAGCTATCTCTACAAGTGTTGGGAAAAAAGGAACGTTTTCTAAAATACTTTATGCTCCTTATTTATGATTTAATTAAATAGATAAATGTTTGATTAAATTTATTTTTCTGTTTTTTTAGAGCAACAGTTTTAGATCGTGGTCACATATGCCTATTTGAGAGTTTCAACCAATCAACAAGATGTTGATAATCAACGTCATGGTTGTCTCGAATACGCCAATCAAAAAAGTCTCGGTCACTTAGAATTTATTGAAGATTCTGTGTCTGGTCATAAAAGATGGCGCGAACGTGAATTAGGAAAGCTGCTGACCAACAAGACTACTTCAGGAGATATCATTATCTTTGCCGAAATTAGTCGCATGGCTCGTTCTACTCTTCAGGTATTAGAAATTCTTGAATGCTGCATGGAGCAAGAACTAACAGTTCACATTGCCAAACAACAGATGGTCCTGGACGACAAATTACCCAGTCGCATTACAGCTACAGTATTGGGTCTAGCGTGCCGTCATCGAGCGAGAACTAATCTCCATGAGAACTAAAGAAGCCTTAGCTAAAAGAAAAGCATCGGGCAAACCTCTAGGAAGACCAAAAGGCAGACAGTCAGCCAAACTCAAACTAGACCCCCGAAAAAAAGAGATACAGATGTATCTGGATAAAGGAATTAGCAAACGTTCTATTGCCAAATTAGTCGATTGCGCTCCTTCCACTCTCTATTACTGGTTAGAGAGAAATAATTTACGCTCATCTAGTCCATCTACTACATGAAGCGCAGAGGAATCCCAGTAGAAACCTTAATGGAACTGCGTAACTCTCTCGACCGACTCCCACCACGCAGTAAAGAACGCCGTATTTTAGTTGAAGAAACAGCAGAGTTATACGGAGTCTCAAAAGTCACTCTTTATCGAGCTTTAAAGGAATATATTACTCCCTTATCAGTACGCAGAAATGATTATGGGCAACCACGAGTTATGCCCAAACGAGACTTACTACGCTACTGTGAAGTGATTGCTGCTCTTAAAATCAGAACCAGTAACAATCAAGGTCGCCATTTATCTACAGTACAGGCAATTAGATTGTTAGAAGAACATGGCATCAATACGGATGACGGTCATATTGTCGCTCCGCCTGGTTTGCTCAAGAAAACTACTGTCAATCGCTATCTCAAGCAATGGGGATACGACAAAGAGAAGCTATCCCGCCAACCCCCAGCCGTTAGATTTGAAGCCGAATACAGCAATCAATGCTGGCACTTCGATTTAAGTTCTTCAGACCTCAAGCGACTCAAAAACGCTACAGAGTTAGAACCAGGAAGAGGCAAGCCATTATTAATGCTCTACAGCGTCGTCGATGACCGCAGTGGGGTTTCATATCAGGAAGATCACGAAGTCTATGGAGAAGATGTAGGTGCTGCATTAAAATTCTTGTTCAATGCCATGTCTGTCAAAGAACATCAGGAATTTCCCTTCCAAGGAATTCCCGACATGATTTACATGGATAATGGTCCCATATCTCGCAGCAGAGTCTTTCAAAAAGTCATGAATTATCTGGGAATTGAAATACGCACCCATGTTCCCAAAGGCAAAGATGGTCGAAGAGTTACAGCCCGTGCCAAAGGAAAAGTAGAGCGACCTTTCCGCACTGTCAAAGAGATGCACGAAACTCTCTATCATCTCCACGAGCCAGAAACTATCGATGAAGCCAATACTTGGCTGATGCATTTTTTACTGCACTACAACAAACAAAACCACCGCAGAGAAACCCATTCGCGAATGGAAGACTGGATATCCAATCTGACTAGAGATGGTATCAGGCAAATGTGTGATTGGAAGAGATTTTGCACCTTTGCGCCTTGAACCTGAAAAGCGGAAAGTAGGAATCGATGCTCGTATCACCGTTGAGGGGGTAGCTTACGAAGTAGAACCCGATTTAGCTGGAGAGAAAGTAATCTTGTGGTGGGGCTTATTTGATAATGAACTGTATGTAGAACATCAAGACTGTCGTTATGGTCAGAGATGCACCTATCGGCAACCCCATCCCCCTCCATAGTTATCGCAGTTTTAAGAAAACCAGTACCCAAAAAAGAGCCGACAGGATTGAAGCTCTAGCAGAACAATTAACTTTACCCGCCTCGGCTATTGGCAAAGTGGAGTTACCAGTAATCGGGGAGAATGTGATTCCTTTCCCCGTTCGTTCTTTCGTTGACCCAGACCCGTTCCAAGAATTAACTTTCAAAAATACTATTGAAGCCAAAAAAGCAATCGCTCGTTATTTGGTCAAACCATTGGCTAAATTAACTTCCGAGCAAATGGCTAAAGTGGACTCGATTTTGTCAGAAAACCTCAATAAAAAGGAGGTTATGGCTAAAATTAAGGATTATTTTCCGAAATAAAAAGAGTGAGGTAATTTTTTTATGTTTAGTGAAGTAAGGTCATTTTTTGGTTTAAAGAAAGAACTAGATCATTTAGGATTTTTTGAAACTACTTCACAAAAACATTTAGCTCAAGAATTAAAAATTGCTATCGCTCAAGGAAGATTAATTGCCCTAAGTGGTGTGGTGGGTTCGGGAAAAACCACTTTTCTGCAAAAGTTAATGACAGAACTCACCAAAAGTAAAGAGGTTTTGGTTTCACGTTCTTTGGCGATCGAATCGGATCAAGTCAGGCTAGTTACTCTAATTACGGCTTTATTCTACGATTTATCCCCAGATAAAGTTGAAAAAGTGCCTTCTAATTCGGAGAAAAGAGAACGCCTACTTTTAGAACTGATTAAAAAAGCCCGTTCTCCTGTTGCTTTGTTTGTGGATGACGCTCACGGATTACATAGTACAACTCTAGTCAGTCTCAAAAGGTTGATTGAATTGGTACGCAGTAACGGAGAAAGATTGAGCGTTATTTTGGCGGGACATCCCAAACTCAAAAATGATTTGAGAAGACCGACTCTAGAAGAAATTGGAGGGCGCACTCAAGCATTCTCTATTGAGGGGATTCGGGGTCATGAATCTGAATATATTGAATGGCTTTTGGGTAAAGCTACTATGGAAAAAGTTAAGCCCACAGATATTTTGTCAGCTGAAACTATTTCCTATTTGCAAGCGCGATTATCTACACCTTTGCAGATCGAGCAGTATCTTACTCTAGCTATGAATGAAGCTTATGAGGTAGGAATGAAACCGATTACAGCAGATTTTATGGAAACTATTTTGGCGATTGGTTTGGATGAACTTGAACCCAATTTAATCCGACATGGCTACAACGTTAAATCCATTGCCAGACTGCTTAATGTCAGACCTTCTGAAGTACGTTCTTTTCTGCACAACCAATTATCGGATGAAAAAACAACCGAGATAAGAGAGCAAATTCTAAAAATTGGAATTCCCATCTAAAATCTTGGGTTTCTATTATTGTGGGTCGAGAATTATAGTTTCAGTTATAGTTTCAGCTAATTCGGTCTCAGTTTCAAATAATGTGGGTTTGAGGGTAGTTATAGTTTCATTTATTGTGGGCTGAAAATGGCGATGATTTCAGGTCGAAGCGATTATAATTTCAGGTCGTTACACCTAGCTTCAACCATTTTGTTCTTAACTATCGCATCGCTTTCTGACTTTTTCGTAGTAATTTTATAAGCCATCTCTTCTAAGAGAGTTAGCAGATCTTCTCGAAGATTATTAATCGAATAATTGCGACTCGCTTCAATTTCACAATAAGCGTTCAAAGCCCAATCCTTTTCCGCTCCTCTTTGACCGCTCTCTTTATTAATACGAATTAAAAAAGCTGTCATAGAATTGAGTTCTAACATACTTTTTTTGATTTTTTCGGCATTAGTTTTTTGATAGCCAAAAGGAGGATGGGGAGCGACCCAGATATGTAAAGGTACTTGGTGACGGTAACGATGGAGAGCTTGAGCGCATTCGGTTGCCGATTGAGAGACTGCATGAAAAGCACCAAAAACCGCATCAAAGTGATAGTCGCAGATATCAACTCCCGTACCCAAGCTAGGAGAAGCTAAAAGAGCATCGACGTTTTTGACTTGGTTAGAGATATCTTTGATAAATGCCTTATTCTCTTCAGAACCACTATTATCTGCGTGAATTGACCAAACACGGATGTTAGTTTTTTTGCTATTGTCCGATAAACCCAGGTTATGAGAAGGTAAAGGGGTAAAGGGCAAGGGGGAAAGGTCAAAATTGTCTTCCTTTAACCTTTTCCCTTTGACCATTTCCCTAGCTTCCGAAGGAAGCATTTTCACCGTCATCATAGCCTCTAACTTCTTGATGAACTTCTTGGAGTCAGAAACCACCATGATTTTTAATCCCATCATCAAAGCCGTAGAAATTTTAGCGACTAAGGCACTACTATCTTGGTCTTCGTAGAAAAATACTTCTCTGCCTGGCTGTTTGTATTCGTTCTTGATAATGAAGGGTACTTCTCCTTGTGGACGCATAGCGCGAAAGAAATCTACCGTGACATCATTCATGTGTGCGTCGGCTAAGACGACAAGAGAGGCTTTACCGATAATGTATTCAAGAACCTCTAAAATTTCTGCCCGATGCTCTTTACAGGTATTGCTGTGGAGTAGATGGGCTAAATTTTGACAGGCTTCATCGATGAAAACGCAATCGTATTCGTTGTACTGAGTTTGTAGTTTATAAAGGCTATCTAAGGTAATAGAAAGACTCAGTGCTTTAGCCAATTGTCCCTGAGAGATTTCCGAGTACATCTGGGTGGACAATCGCTCGGAAAGATTCTTCATTAGGTTAACTCGATGACCGATATTGAGAAATCTCGCACGAGGATGCTCTCTACGGAGTTTTGCTAATAATTCCGTTTACCAGTCCCCATTTCACTCCAAAGAGCTATTAGACCCCTTGTAGGCAGTCTGAGGGCATCGCTGAGGTATTGGGTGTCGAGGGTAACGTTGGCAGGATACTTTTTACTCAGTCCCCAGGTTTTTTTTCGAGACTTTCGCAGATAGTCTTTGAGAGTTAAAGCGCGCTCTAGAATTTTGGTAATCAGTGATAAAGCACGTTTGCCATTAGCGGTAACGAAATCATCAACTCCTTTTTCAGAGCCTTCAGGTAGAGATGCGACGGAACAGGATGCTCCCGCAGCTTCGATGACTTTACCAGTCATGACAGTGGCTAGATGAACTGCACGGCGGGTGCTGGGCTTTTCATCGTTGTCGAAGAGAATGATGAATTTACGTCCCTCTCTGACCATCGGCATTAAGTCGGGGTGTAGGTAATCGACGTTTTTTTCAGAGTCTTTGATTCTGCCCATCCAGATTCCTGGCTGAGCGATCGCCACAAATCCCATTGAGAGCAAACAGGCAGCTTTTTTTTCTCCTTCGGTTAAGATGATGGGAATTTCGGGATTGTTGGCCACCCACGACCAAAAGCAATAGTTATCAGTAGGTTCTAAATTGGGTTTTTCGGGAGATTGTAGATTAGCTGGGAGAAAGGCAACAGGTTTAACTCCACCTCTCAGGCAATCGGACAGAGACTGTCCCCCTCCTGTTGAGGCTAAAGTATAGCTTGGAGAACGCTTTGGTGGGAGCTTATCGGCTAGCCTTAAAGACAGGGGAGAACGATAACGCTTGATACGGTAACGTTTGGCTACTTTATCCCAAATGTGTTGGGGAACGTCGAAATAGGTGAGGTGACTTTCGCTTTTTGGTGGGGACTCGTATCTGATTGGTTTGCCCTTTTTTGGGTCGATGCGGGGAAAATCTGGTTTAAAGCGTCCCCAATCCCATTTAAGCCAATTGTTATGGGGGTCTAAGCCAGAAATCCAGTAGCCACCAGCTTCGGTGTGGGCATAGCGATGTAGCCATTTATCTCGTACCCGACCATCATTACGCCGTTCGGAATTGGGCAGAAAGCAGAAGAGGTGATTTTTCGGCTCTGCACCTTTGAGTGAAAGTAAGTTGAGGGCAGTTAACTGGTCATCAACTGAACTTTCTCGCCATTCGGTTAAATGATGGGGTTGGATTGAATTGAAAGAATTTTTCTCAGCATGATCAAAAGCGACTGGCTGCGACATAAAGCTCTCTATCCCTTGTTTAGTGGACTTCGCGCTCTATAATGCCAAATTAATTAAACTGCTTTTTGAAAACGGATTAGTCTTATCAGACTAATTAGGAGTGTTAGCAAAGCTGAAACTCTTGCAATGTATGGGTTTCAAAAATGAGTTGTCCTGGGATACTAGAGGTTTTGTCCTGGGATACTAGAGGTTTTATCCTGGGATACTAGAGGTTTTGTTAGCAAGCTCTAGTCTATATATAGCAATACTTATAACCTTTTTTTTCAAAGTTTTTTTTTGCTAACAAATCGCTAACAAACTGCTAACCAAAAAAAATCTATGTTGAAACGATGTTTTTTTGAGACTAATCTTCAATTTGTAGTATATGGCGCAGCTTTTTTTCCATTTCGTCTGATGGAGTCCGTTTGCCTTTTTCCCAATAGCCAATTAGCGCATTACTTACCCCTAGCGTACCCGCTAGCTTTCTCTGACTCCATCCTTTGGCGTTTCTGCCTTTTCGGATCTGGTCGCTCGTTATCCCAGTTGCCGATATTTGCTTCGGCTTTTTTACCTTCTGCTTTGGTTTTGACTTACTCGCTAGTAATTCAGGTATTGGCTCTGGGGGTTTGATGGTGATCTTGGCATCGAGCAACCATTCAATAATTTTCATTTTTCTAGCATCTGCTGGCTTTTTAAGTTTGCTTCCAGGCTGTAGCCATGAGGGATAAGACTCATCAAACTGAATCTGCCACCTAAGCTGATTGAGCAACTTTAAAGCATTATCCCAACGTTGTTTTAGGTCATATCCTCTGCGCTTGACTTCTCCAGCCTTTGAAAAGACTGGATTCTAAACGGATGCTACGAGATGGTCTAAAGACACATCTCGTAGCGTTTACGATACAATTTTCTTAAGCAAGACAAAGTGTACCGTTTGGGAAGAGTCAATGCTTCCCTCCCCACCTCGGCTAAGTCTAAACCTAGCTGTGTGGCTACTTTTCTCAAGATCGAAGCTGCACCATTACAGTCAGCATTGATTAACCAGCCTTTGGCTGTGCAATAAGTTCCTCTTGTTATTCTTTTTCCACTAAATTTATACCCCTGGGGTTTTTCACCATATATAGGTACAAGATCGTTATCTAGAAAACTACTTTTGGAACTATATGCTTCTTCGGTCTCGGTAAAGATAATTCCTACAGACTCAGCTAATTCTTTAATTCGATTCTTTAATCTGGCAGTTGGGATAGGAACAAAATTCTGATTGTTACGTTTTCCCATGTTGGCATTAGTCTTGATCCCTTGTCCCCAACCAAAAACTATATTTCCTATACTATTAGCCAAACAGTAATTGATTATTAGACGAGCGCACTTATTAACCGCGTCGCGCATATAACAATTGCGCTTATGGGTTAATTGAGCCAGATATTCATCCCAGTAAAAATCATATTTCCCTTTCTTATATTGAGCTACAGCTTTGTTATATCGCTGGTTTACTGATTTAGTCTTTCGACCACAAGCAATAAAACTCTTTCCTTTGGTCGAGACTACTGTTAACCAATTAGTTACCCCTGGATCGATGCCAATGGCATGAGAATAATCTAGTCCTTGAGCTTTGACTGGTTCGGATTTATAGACATATTCTGCCCACAAATGACCTAGCTTCGGCACTATTCTCACTTCGGATAATTGCTCCGATTTAAATTCAATGCCAGAAGGAATAATTATTTCTTTAAGCAGTAACTCGTTTTTGTTTTCCCTAGAAATAGACAATCGACAGTTACCTGTTACATCATCGTACTGGGAATTTTGGGCAGTAAAAGCTACTTGATACAAACCACCCGAAGTTCTGTAATTAGGAATTTTTGGCTTGTTGTTTAACTCGCCTCGCCACCAACACCTAATTAATTTGTTATAGCTAGATATCCCTTCTACCACTGACTTAAGACATTGTTGAGCTTGTTGTCCTCCTAATGCTTGATAATGCTTGTTGTCTTGGAAATATGAGCATAACTTAGCGTAACTAGCTTTGACTAATCTGTCTTTATAAGCAATTCGATAACAATTATTGTCATCAAAATAACTATAAGTAGGACATGACTCAAAATGAGCCTGTCTTAATTGATACAGAGCAGAGTTATAGAGATTGTTTGATTGATGGCACAGCCAAACAAAATAATCTCTCAACTCGTCACTTATTTTTTCCGTTAAGAGAATTTTTTGTGTTTTATACTTCATGTTAAAATCCTCAATACGCAAATACAACGCAATGGCATGAATAAAGAAAACTTCACAATAAGATTAAGTTTAAAGCGTAAAAAGAAGTTAAAGCTTTATGCTCAACAGAAGGATAAAACAATGACTCAAGTTATCGAAGAAATGATTGATCAATTAAAATTAGAAAAAGATACACGGGGTTAAAACCCCTCGTGTCGTTTTTCCACCCTCGGTTAAAACACGAGGGCTATCAAACTCCCGTCCGCTTCAGGTATAGCCTTACCTAACTGCTGTAGTTGGTATTTCTCCTGTACCTCGTTCTTCCTCTAATTTCTTGTTAGTCCGTTTACAGTTGATTATTCCAAAAATGAGCCAGAAAGCAAGTAACCCCGCCGTCAGGAAGAAAATTGCTACCGAACCAAATCGATCTATTAAAGCTGGTGCAGCAGCAGTAAATAATCCACCGCCAACGATGGGTTCAAAGAACAACTGTTTATAAGCAAAGCTTTCAAATGCACCCGTACGATTATCAGGATCGACCATGCGAATCAAAAGGATACCCGTAGCAGTGACCCCCATCGACTGTCCCATGTCTCCAAGACCACGCTCAAACCAATACACGGGTAAGATACGAGGGGCGAGATAAATAAAAGCGAGAACGTTCCAGGCAATACCCACTACCGATAAAATCAGGAATACGCCGATGTTTGCGCCTAAAACCGCTAAATTTATCGATGCTAAGGCTGTTACTACCAAAAGGTCTAAAGCTACCCCGGCAATTCTTTCTTGTAGTCTTCTGATAATTAAAACATCGAGATCGAGGCGATTCATTATTACCTGAATAATAATCCCGCCAATCAGTGCCATGGGGAATAAAGGCACTGCACCAATTAACTCTAAACCGTTCTGTCCCCAGGTTGCAGATTCAATTAAGGTCAAGATTTGTAAAATTATCCAACCAATGGCGATCGCTACTCCTGTAAAACCAAAGTTAAGCGATAAAGGATCGATCAACAAGTTTTGCATCAACCGCGCTCTTTTTGCCAGGACGCTACTGGGTTCTGTTGGTGCTGTTTCTTGGAATTGAGCATCTCCCTCAGTCACTTCTACTGGTTCGGTTTGAATATAGCCTTTTTGACGACCCCAATGGGCGAGTAACGTGCCAAAGATAATCCCTGAAATAATCCCTACAGTAGCTAAACCAAGAGCCAAATCTCCACCTGCGGGAAAACCTAACTCAGTCAGGGTATCTGCCATCCCCCCAGCCGTCCCGTGTCCACCTTCAAAACCAATTTCAATTAAAGCACCCGCAATCGGATTGATGCCAAATAGAGGAGTCAAAACTAGTAGTGTAATTCCAATCCCGATGACGTACTGTCCCCAAGCTATACTTTGTCCAAAAGCGACTTGTGGTGCGGTTTTACGCCAAATGTCTTTGGGGTTAGGGATATGTTCCCCCAGAAACAAGGCTGCAAAGACAATATTAATAAATA
The DNA here is from genome assembly GCA_030064795.1 of Pleurocapsa sp. MO_226.B13. Next base: position 9,907 of record JASJEI010000155.1, read on the forward strand.
CCCCTGGTGCTTGTGACCAAACTTCTCTCATTTCTTCGGGAAATAAACCCCCTGCAATATAGGAATCGGGATTTGCACCCAAAGAAACGGCGATCGCGCCTAACGAGCCCGTTCCGAGTAACAGAGCGATCGCACCAGCAATAATTGATTCTGGAAGATAAAGAGTTTGAAATAGCCTAATTTTGTGTTTGATAAATCTGGCTATTAACAGCAAGACTCCTACTACAATAAAAGCAAATAAAACATTAAGTAAATTAAACATTACTGCGAGCTAATTATAAGTTTTGTAATCAAAAATTATTAGTTCTTCAAGTAAAGTTCTGTAATTAAAGTTACTTTATTTAAGTCTTGAGTTTAGATGTCAAGTTTTCCTTAAATAAACTTTTGAATCTGAATTTTTGACTCAAGTTGAGAACTAATAATGCAATTCATAGGAAGATAGTATACAAGGAATATGACAGCATCTGTCTTAAGAAATATTTTTAAAATTTTGATTTTAGCGATCGATTGTGTCAATTCAAACTAATACCAACTCAAACCAGCAAGATCGTTTATTTCTCGCAGTTGGCAATTCTCGGCTACATTGGGCATGGTTTAGAGATGGTCAACTAGTTCAAAATTGGGATACTCCACATCTATTAACTAAAATTGAGTCCAGTGCGATCCCTCCAAAATTATTATCCGAGCAATTAGTCAAACAAAAATTAACTAATATTCCAATTACTCTGGCTTCTGTTGTTGGGCAACAAACAAAACTTTGGTCGGGTTATTCTAATTTAAGAGCGATCGAATTATCAGATATTAAATTAAAAAATATTTATGCCACCATGGGAATAGATCGCGCCTTAGCAGCGTGGGGAGGTGGGGAAACCTATGGCTATCCTTGCTTAGTAATTGATGGCGGAACAGCCCTAACTTTTACAGGAGTAGACAAACAAAAACAACTAATTGGCGGGGCAATTTTACCTGGATTGCAATCGCAACTTCAGACTCTCAACCAAAAAACCGCAGCCCTACCCCAGATAGATCTCCCCACCACTTTACCACCACGTTGGGCATTGGATACAGAGGGGGCAATTGCCAGTGGAATTATCTACACTCTGATTGCAGGTATCTCTAGTTTCATTAACGATTGGCAACAACAATATCCCGACAGCCAGATAATTTTTACAGGCGGAGATGCAGAGATACTAACTAAATATCTACATCTGCATTTTCCCGAACTAAAAACAATTTGCGATCGTCACCTGATCTTTTGGGGAATTAGACTTTGTAGTTAATTAATTATTAATTATTAATTATTAGTGATTAGTGATTAGTGATTAGTTCCCCAATTTACTCCTGTTTAGTATTATTTCTCATTCCTCATTCCTTCCTCCTCAAAAAAGGTAGGGTAATCCGCATGGTTACGGGTGGGGTATCCTCGAACTTTATCCCAAGAGCGATCGGACAATATTGATATTAAAAGAAGTTCACGATTGATATTGTAATTACAAATATGGCTGTACTTGAAAAAGGCAACATTACGATCCATACCGAGAATATCTTCCCAATCATCAAGAAGTCTCTCTATACAGATCACGAAATCTTCTTGCGGGAATTAATTTCTAACTCTGTTGATGCAATCTCCAAACTAAAAATGGCATCTTTAGCAGGAGAAATGCAGGGGGAAATTGGTGAACCCCAAATCAAAATCTCTGTAGATAAAACTAATAAAACCATCTCCGTCTCCGACAACGGTATTGGTATGACGGCAGATGAAGTAAAAAAATATATCAATCAGGTTGCATTTTCTAGCGCGGAAGACTTTATTCAAAAGTACGAGAAAAATGCCAACGATCTGATCGGACACTTCGGTTTGGGTTTCTATTCCGCGTTTATGGTGGCAGCAAAAGTAGAAATCGATACTCTATCTTATAGAGAAGGTGCAACTGCGGTACATTGGTCTTGTGATGGTTCGCCAGAATTTGAAATAACCGAAAGCGATCGCAAAACTATCGGTACGACTATTACTCTTACTTTACAAGACGAGGAATTAGAATACGCCGAACCCCAAAGAGTCAGACAGTTAGTTAAAACCTACTGTGACTTTATGCCTGTTAAGATTATTCTGGATAACGAACAGATTAATAAACAGGATGCACTCTGGAAAAAATCCCCCCGCGATTTAACCGACGAAGACTATTTAGAATTTTATCGTTATCTCTATCCCTTCCAAGAAGATCCTTTACTCTGGGTACATCTCAATACCGACTATCCTTTCTTACTCAACGGCATCCTCTACTTCCCCAAACTAAAACCCGATGTAGACTTTTCTAAGGGGCAAATTCAACTCTTTTGCAATCAGGTATTTGTTAGCAAACACTGTGAAGAAATCATCCCCGAATTTCTGATGCCTTTACAGGGTGTGATTGATAGTCCCGATATTCCTCTCAATGTCTCTCGTAGTGCCTTAACCAACGATCGCACTGTACGTCGTATTGCTGATTTTATCAGTAAAAAAATCGGTAGTCGTCTCAAGTCACTTTACGAAGAAGATCGCAGCAAATACATCAGCTGTTGGCCGGATCTTAGTACATTTGTAAAATACGGTGCCATCAGAGACGAGAAGTTCAAAAAACAAGTAGAAGACTTGATTATTTATCGCACTACCTATCAAGCCGATACTGCTAAAACTGAGTCAGCACCCAAGGTAGAAGTACAGTCTACGGAGGATGATGCTTGGTCTGATGTTTCTAACAACCAAGATAATGGTAGCACCGAACCCTATACTACCTTGAAGGAGTATTTAGAACGCAACAAAGATAAAAGAGAAAATCAGGTTTTCTACTGTAGCGATCCTAGTACCCAAAATACCTACGTCGAACTCTATAAAAATCAAGGTTTAGAGGTACTTTATCTCGACTCTTTTATTGACGCTAACTACTTTATTCCTTTCCTAGAAAGAGAATATTCCGAGGTTAAGTTTGCCCGCGTTGACTCCGAACTAGACGAGACATTGGTAGAAACAGACAAAGCCCAAGAAATTGTCGATCCAACTACTAACAAAACTCGTAGCGAACTAATCAAAGAGTTGTTTGAAAAAGCACTCAACAAACCCAGAGTCAATATTAAAACTCAAGCAATCAAATCCGACGATCCTCAAGCTACTCCTCCTGCAATGGTATTACTACCCGAAGCAATGCGAAGAATGCAGGAAATGGCGGCATTGATGCAAGAGAAAACCATGGCATTCCCCGAAGATCATATCTTAACGATCAATACTGCCCATCCTTTGATTCAAAACCTCTTGGATTTAAGTAAAACCACAATTATTCAGGGTGGCGATGATTCTAACTCGATGGTCAACTTAATGTGCAATCATATCTACGATCTGGCATTAATGTCACAAAAAGCCTTTGATGCTGAGGGAATGAAAACCTTTGTCGAACGTTCTAACAAAGTATTAACTAACTTGACCCAGAAGTAGACTAATAATTCATACGGTGGACAATACCCACCAAGAGCGATCGATATTTTAACCAAAAAGTAAACCTGCAAAAGAAGACAAGCTAAACATCAACAATATCACTAGGAACGGGAATAAACCACCCGTTCTTTTTTTATATCTAGTAATAAGATTGTGTAAATTTATTCTGTGCGAGTTTTTCTGCGTAATACTAAAAGTTATAATTATATTTTATAAATTTTGTAGCTAAAGCATACATTTAGTTATTAGTTCCTAGTCTTTGCTTCTTTCCCCCCTCTTTATCTCCCCATCTCTCTACAAGTAGCAAGCTTCAAAATATTCCAGATTAGATTCGGCAGTTGCGCTGAACTTCAAGAAGGCGATTTCCTGCATTATCAGTGCGATATGCCGTCAAAATTATCTCGCCACTTTCTGTTACCTTGATTCCTCTGGCTGGTTGGATTTTACCCTGACTGGTTTCTATGGGCTGAGGAATGGCTGATATAGAGTTGTCAACCTGCCCGTCAATAATGACGCTAGCCGAATTCAAGGGTAAATCTGGAGAAGGAGCAGCACCACCTTTTCCTGTAATAGTTAAACTATTTCTAGTTGCTACTGCCCTATCCTTACTACAAGCTTGGGCGACAGTTTCTCCAGTTTCGACTATATTTCTCGGTAATTCTGTTACTCCCTGGATAGGGTCGAAATTGAGAATATTGAGATTGACATTGCCATCTAAATTAAATTCGGAACTAGCATCAATATCATTAGTTGAATCATTCTGAGGACGTTCTTGTATACCAAATAATGACTCAGCATTGATGTTAATATTTCCACCTATTCCCTCGTCGGCACTGGCTAAAATATCGTTATTACCATTAGGAAAGGCAATTATAAATCTGGCATCGATATTTAAGTTCCCGCCATTGGCATCATTAAAGGCTTCGGCAGAAATCTTACTACCGTTATCAAGAGTCAAATCTTCAGCAATTTCTAAAGTAATTTCACCGCCAACACCAGCTTGAGTAGAGGCAGAGATCTTGCCATTATCTAGTTCGAGAGTCTGGCTTCTAATAGATATACTTCCTCCGCTTCCCGTACCTTGGCTATCAACAATGACTTGACCATTGTTACTAATAATTAAGTTCTCTGGTGCTTGTTCGGGAAGCATCCCAATATTTACATTGCCTCCATTACCAGTTGAGTTGATAGTAGTATCGGCATAGATTCCACTGGGAGCATCTTGTAGATCGTTTAACAACTGCGAGCCTGCGCCAAAATCTACAAATTCAGCCGAAGATTGAACGCTGTTATCAATGGTAAGGCGATCGCTAATATTCAAATTAATGTTACCAGCATTACCGCCACCATCAGTAGCAGCCAAAATTTTACCGCCACTTGCTAAATCTAACGTTTGAGCATCGATCGTGATTGCACCACCATCAAAATCATTAGCAGTAAAAGCATTAATAAATGAATTTTCCATCAAACGCAGATTATCGACATTGATAGTTATATTTCCTGCTGCACCAATACTACTATTTACAGTATTAGAAGCAATAAATGCCACATCATCTAGTATTAGTTCGCCAGCATTAATCTCAATAGTTCCACCCGTCCCTTCAGAATTTTCTCTGCTCAAACCCGCAACTATTTGAGATGGCAATCCATCTTCTGATAAACCTTCAAGTAAAATCTGCTGTCCAGCGGTAATAGTTATGCTACCACCATCTCCTTTAGCCTGTGAATCAGCTAAAATGAAATTACCATTAGTGGAAAACAGAGAACCATCAGTCTCGATAGTTATATTTCCCGCATTACCTTCTGCACCTCCCCGTGTCTGAGACTGAATCTGAGTACTATTATTAAGATTAATATTTCCCACCACATCAATATTAATATTCCCTGCATTTCCTTCTCCCGCAGTATCGGCAACTATCTCAGCATTATTGGTTAAATTTAACTCGCCACTATTTAAAGATATGCTTCCTCCATTTCCCGTAGCAGTACCTTCTACTGTGCTTATGATTTTTGCATCATTTGAAAGTGAAATCGCATCAATAGCACCGTTGGTAGTAATGGTAATATTTCCAGCATTACCTTGTCCCTTAGTTTTAGCTGTTATGTTTGCACTATTTCCAATGAGCAGAGCATTAGCAGTAATATTTATATCTCCAGCATTACCGCCAACATTTTCTCCTAATTCAGTCAGAACATTCGTGCCATCGCCGTCTAAAAAAATAGTTTCTTCTACATTAATCTTAATATTTCCAGCATCTCCTTGACCTCTAGTATCTGCCAAAATTAACGAACCATTGGAAGCTTCAAATGAACCAGCAGTGATATTGATATCTCCTCCATTTCCCTCTGCGCCAGCCTGTACTTGTGAAAGAATAAGATTACCACTAATAGAAAATGTATTTTCTACATCAATATTGATATTACCTGCATCACCTTGAGAACCTGTTGAGCTATCTGATTGAAGTGCTGGTAGGCTAGCACCACCTGATAACGTACCTCGTTCGCCAATTTCATAAGAACCAGCAGTAATGTCAATATTACCTGCACTCCCCATACCTAAAGTGTCTATCCCTAGCTGGGTAAGAATGAAACTATCTGTGTTTTGAGTAAATGTATCTGATACTTGAATAACTACATTGCCTGAACTTCCTGAAGCTCCTTGTTGTACGTCAGCAAGAATTAAAGCAGCATCGGTTAATGATAAAGATTGAGTATCTATAAATATATTTCCTGCGTTACCATTGCCTTGTTCCTGAATAACTTCGGTATTAAAACCTCGAATTTGGCTTAAAAGAACACCCTGATCTAAGACAACTTCATCAGAATTAATCGTTATATTGCCTCCGTCTCCTTCTCCAAAAACACTAGTATCAATTACAGCTACATTACTAAGCGACAAAGTTTTAGTGTCAATCTCGATATTGCCCCCATTACCAAGAGCATTGCTTTGCCCACTGCTATTATTTCTTCTAATAGAAGACAAGCCAACATTGTTGCGTATTCCTGTAGCAAGATCTCTTTCTGTTGTAATCGGATCTATATCCGAAAGAGGTGCTTGTCTGGGTTGTCCGAGTAATCTTACTGACTCAGTGGCATTAATCGTAATATCGCCTGCTTGAGCATTTTCTGAACCCATATTTTCTGCTATTCCAGCAAATAGTTCACTTTGGTCTGACAAAGTTAGATTACGAGCATTAATATCGATCGAGCCTCCACCACCAGCACGGACATTAACTGCTGCTCCCTCAGTTAGAGAAATATCTGCCCTTTCTATAACTTCAGAAAAACTCAAGCTCAAATTTTCATTCAAGTCGATCGAACCTGCTGTGGATAATCCTCCAAGCTCAACTCTACCTCCTGGTGCAGTAATTAAACCACCTTCTAATTTGATGTCGCCACCGATTAAGCCGATAGTTTCCCCTGGTGCTACTTGTAAGCCAATATTATTCGCAGTCGAACGATTAACGATTTCTCCTGGTTCATCGCGAAAATTCAAACCAATGGGAGCATTTATAGTAAGTATCGGTTGTGCTAGATTATCTACCGCGCTAAATTCCCCGTCCTCAAACAGAATACTACTGGCAGTAGAACTATAAAATGAACCGCCGATATCGAGCCTAGCATTGTTGCCAAAGATAATTCCTGCGGGGTTAATGAGAAATAAACTGGCACTACCGTTGGCTCTTATTAAACCATTAATATTAGAAATATTCCCGCCTGTGACTCGACTAAAGATATTAGAAATATCATTAGCGTTATTAAAGAAAGCTTCGTTATTCGTAGGTACGGAAAAGTCTTGAAAACTATGAAACAGATTGCTGCCTCGCGTTTCCCCTCCTGTAATCTCGGCTACATTGCCATTTTGATTGACAATCGTATTAACCGTACCATCGGAAGCGATCTGAGCTAGGAGGGGGCTAGTATACAAACAGCCGAGAGTACCGAAAGAAAGCTGTAGTGAGACGAATAGAGCTTTATGCACTTTAGTATTATTAATGATTCCAAGTAACGTGGCTTCAAAAATAATACCATTCTTAAAGCTTATTTTGAGTGATTTATAGTTTTTCGTGCATTACTTGACAAAATTTAGCAAAAGCTTAAAGATGCGCGATCGCCCTAACCCAATTTTTACCAGGCGTATTACAATAACCCCAAATGGAGATTAGGTGTGTTTGAGGAAATAGAGATAAAGTCATGGCAATTCAACTTCAGCAAGCAGTTACAGTCGGCAAGTATTTGGTCACTCAGCGTCTGATGGGACGCAAACGTTTTCCTTTAGTCTTGATGCTTGAGCCATTATTTCGTTGTAATTTGGCTTGTTCTGGCTGCGGTAAGATTCAACATCCCACGGAGATCTTAAAGCAACATCTTACCCCCCAGCAGTGTTTTGCAGCAGCCGAGGAATGCGGTGCGCCTGTGGTTTCAATTCCAGGAGGAGAGCCTTTATTGCATCCTCAGATTGATGAGATTGTTCGTGGTTTAGTAGAGCGCAAAAAGTTTGTTTATCTTTGTACTAATGGTTTATTACTGGAAAAAAGCCTGGATAAATTTGAACCGTCTCCCTACTTTACCTTTATGGTTCATTTAGATGGATTACGAGAACATCACGATAAATGTGTAGATCGTCAAGGAGTATTTGATAAGGCTATAGCAGCAATTCGCGCTACAAAAAAAAGAGGTTTCCGTGTAAATACCAATACAACTGTTTTTGAAGGGACAGATCCTCAAGAAATGCAAAAATTCTTTGATTTTCTTGACAGTTTGGGTATTGACGGAATGACAATTTCTCCTGGCTACAGTTATGAATGGGCTCCAGACCAAGAAAGTTTTCTCAAACGAGAGCAAACTAAAGCTTTATTCCGAGAAATTTTAGCTCCTTGGAAATCTGGTCAAAAGAAATGGAATTTTAACCACAATCCCTTGTTTTTAGAATTTTTGATCGGAGATAAAGACTTTGACTGTACTCCCTGGGGTAGTCCTAGCTATAGCGTTTTAGGTTGGCAAAAACCCTGTTACCTACTCAATGAAGGACATTATTCTAGCTATCAAGAATTAATTGAAAATACCCAATGGAGTAAATACGGAAAACAGAGCGGAAATCCCAAATGTGCTGACTGTATGGTTCATTGCGGATACGAACCCACCGCAGCTACCGCAGCCCTACAACCCGAAAATATGGGTAAAGCGATCGGAGCTTTATTTGGAGGCTAATATTCCATACATTAATAAGTACGAATTTGGTAGAGAAATTTAACTTTTTACACTTTTTTATTACACTACCCATTTGGCTACCAGATTATTGGCTCAAGGCGATCGGGTTTATTCTTGTTTCTTGAGAGTTTCACGTACAATTAAAACTGAGCAAGGAGCATGATGGGTCACGTAATTACTTACGCTGCCCAGAAACATTTCTTTGGCACCCGTGAGACCTCTACTACCCATTAAGATCGTGTCTACTGACCATGTTTGAGCAAAATCGCAAATAGTACGCCCAGGATTACCAAAATCTTGGGTAAATTCAACATTGACTCCTGCTGTTGTCGCTTCTTGGGCAAGCGATCGCAACGCTTCCAATCCTCTTTGTTTAAATTTTTGCCATCGTTCTTCATAAACTGAGGTCAAAGATTCATCCTTAGCAGATGGAATAATCTGTAACAGAATAAGTTTGGCATGAGTTGTCTGTGCCAGAAATAGAGCAGTGTTATAGACACTTTTATTGGCATCTGAGAGGTCTAATGCCACCAAAATTTTATTAGACATGATTGTTCGAGCGAAACCATAGTAAGAAAGTAACTGTCGAGATCGATTCTTTACGATTAATTAATAATGTTACTAGTGGTTCGACCGCCAGGGCAAACGCACCTTATTTTTACAATGCTTACAGGATAAAGGTTTGAGCCATTATTTACTTTTGTAACTAAAATTTGAAAGTCTTGCTACGTAAGGTTTACAGAATTTAGATGCGTTTGCCCTGG
>JASJEI010000156.1 GCA_030064795.1 Pleurocapsa sp. MO_226.B13
GCAGGTGTACTCGGTGGAGCATTACTCTGTGCAATTCACGGAGCGACAGTAGAAAACACCCTGTTTGACGACGGAGGCGAGGCAAATACCTTCCGCGCTTTCGAGCCGACCCAAGCAGAAGAAACCTATTCTATGGTGACAGCCAACCGTTTCTGGTCGCAGATCTTTGGAATTGCCTTCTCCAACAAACGTTGGTTGCACTTTTTTATGTTATTCGTACCCGTAACGGGATTATGGATGGCAAGTATCGGCATCATCGGAATTGCGCTGAACTTGCGGGCCTATGACTTCGTCTCTCAAGAGTTGAGAGCAGCAGAAGACCCCGAATTTGAGACTTTCTACACCAAAAACATCCTGCTTAACGAAGGTCTAAGAGCATGGATGGCAACTCAAGACCAACCACATCAAAACTTTGAATTCCCTGAAGAAGTACTACCTCGCGGTAACGCGCTGTAAGAAATACTTGTGGAATTTGTCAGGTGTGAAAGTGATTTCATTTTCATTAATTGTCGGAACTAGATAAAGTTCTTGCTAGACCCCTCTACTACGGGGGGTCTATTTTTATAGATCGTGACATTAAGCAAAATAGACTATGATTTTTGACTGCTCCACGATAGGCTAGTAGAAAGAGTCCAATACTTATTTTTAATTGGCTGATAGCTAATAACTAACCGCGTTTGTGGAGCATAGGGCGATGCATCGTGGTTTTTTAAAAACAACAATTCAGATTAGTACAGGATAGAAAGTTAGTTGTGCCAAAGCCAAAAGCCGGCATTGTTTATAACGACATAAAGCCAATAGCTTGCAAAGTTGCATTAGAAATAAAAGAAAAACTTGCTGCATCAGGTTGGGATGTACGTATGGCAACAGGAGTAGGAGGAATACTAGAGTATTCGACTCCTGGTAGTCCTGTTTGTCATACTACAATTGAGCAATTGACTCCTCCTAATTTCGATCCAGAGATTAGGTTTGCAGTAGTTTTGGGTGGTGACGGTACGGTTTTATCAGCTTTTAGACAACTTGCCCCTTGTGGAATACCTTTGTTAACAATTAATACAGGTCACATGGGTTTTTTGACCGAAAGCTATCTTACTCATTTAAATGAAGATATAGATCGACTTTTGGCTCAGGAGTATGAAATAGAAGAACGTTCCATGCTGGCGGTCAGGGTATTTCGCAATGATGCTTTGTTATGGGAAGCACTCAGCCTCAACGAAATGGTTTTACATCGAGAGCCTCTAACCAGTATGTGCCATTTTGAAGTGCAAATTGGCGAACACGCCCCTGTAGATTTAGCAGCAGATGGAATTATCATCTCTACTCCTACTGGCTCAACAGCTTATTCCTTGAGTGCGGGAGGGCCAGTAGTGACACCAGAAGTTCCCGTCTTGCAGCTTGCACCGATCTGTCCCCATTCTCTTGCCTCTCGTGCTTTAGTATTTAGCGATCGCGAACCAGTTAAAGTCTTTCCTGCCACTCCCAATCGCATGGTGATGGTAGTTGATGGTAATGGAGGATGCTATATCTTACCTGAAGATCGGATTCAGGTCGAAAAATCTCAATACTCGGCTCGCTTTATTCGCTTGCGATCGCCAGAATTTTTCCGTATTTTAAGAGAAAAGTTGGGTTGGGGATTACCCCATATCGCCAAGCCGACATCAGTAGAATTACCATAAATCGTGAAGTCGCTAAGGACTTATCCCCCATAATCACAAAGGCGAAGCGAATCGCCGTATCTAGTCAGGAGTCAGAATTATGACTGCTAAAGTTACTAGCCTCAATACCTCAATTTTGTTGTTAACCGATCCTACTTTTGCTCAGCAAGCTAGTTTAGACTTGCAAACTGCTGGTTATTTCTCCATATTAGACAAAGCTCAGAGAGGTTGGAAAAAACTGAGTCTTCATCAACCAGCAATGATAATTATAGACCGAGCTTTTACAGGAAAATTGGGGCTAAATTTGTGTCGCCAACTAAGAGATCTCGGAGAGCGAATTCCTATTTTGATGCTAGTAGAACAGGAAACCGTAGAAGAGAGAGTTGCTTGTTTAGAAGCGGGAGCAGATGATTATCTGCTTAAACCCTATCAAAGAGAAAAATTGTTAGAACAAATCAATCTTTATCTTCAATCAGAAGTTAGTATTCCCGAACAATTGAGATTTGGCGAATTAGTCTTAGATTTGAATACTCGCCAGGTTATTAGAAAAGATAGAGTCATTGATTTGACGATGAAAGAGTTTGAGTTATTAAAATATTTAATGTCCAATCCTCAACAAGTTATGACTAGAGAAGAAATTATCGAAAATGTTTGGGGATACGACTCTCGTGGAGAATCAAATGTAATTGAAGTATATATTCGCTATTTAAGACTCAAGCTAGAGAGCCATAATAACAAAAGATTAATTCAAACTGTTAGAGGGATTGGTTATGTTCTTCGAGAAGCATGAAGCATATTAATGAATAATATTTATAAGCTTATTTATAAGCTGAAGCTTCGATCGGTAGTGTTATATGGAATTACACTGTTGATGATTATTATCTGTAACTGTTATTATCACACAGCAATTCAAATCAATAGTTAATGGTTAAACGTTAAGCAGTTTGAAGCAATGAAAATAAAAATTAATTTAAGTATTGTTTTGTTAATTTTGTTATCTAGTTGTACTCCTTTGACTTCTCCTGGGAAAACTATTGTCAATGCTTCAGAGGAGATTCAGCAAGGTCAGAATTTGCCAATAACTGCTACTGCGGATATTGCTGGAGAAATTTTTCAATTAGAAGTGGCTTTAACACCAGAGCAACAAGCAACAGGTTTAATGTTTCGGGAGTCATTAGCAGATAATCGAGGAATGCTCTTTCCCTTTGAGTCTGAGAGACAGGCTAGCTTCTGGATGAAAAATGTACCAATCGCTCTGGATATGATTTTTCTCAATGGCGATCGCATTGTTGAGATTGCTGATAAAGTGCCTCCTTGTACGAGCGATCCTTGTCCTGTTTATGGGCCACAAGCATTAGTCGATCGCGTACTAGAACTCAGAGGAGGAAGAGCCCAAGAGTTAGGTCTCAGCGTAAACGACCGCATTTCTATTCAACCACTAAATTCTTCGGAAAAATTAAATTAAATCATTCTTATCAGTAAGATTACTCAGTCCGATTAATTCTGATGATTAAAAGCTAGCAATTATTAAGAAATAATTAACTTTTGTTAGTTTAATACTTGTTTAATAATCTCCTGAAAGTATAGATATTTATATCCCAAGGTAGAGTGAAAGCCAGAAAAAAAATATTATCTTTTTTATACTTACTAAATTTAGGTAATTTTACGTAATAATATATGTCATTATATAAATCCTAAATTTATCGAGCATAATTAAAGCAAAACGCTTACAATAACAAAAATCAAATTTTAGCCAGTTGTGATTTGAAATATTGGCAAAGTTTTATTTGTCTCCAACAATAGTAAGAATCAATTTTTAACAGCGAACAGTGACCCATGACCAGTAGATGCGGGTTTATGCCCGAATGGGTGCAAGCCCTTTCTCAGTTATTACTAAAGTACGGGTTTAAGTCCCTTCTTCTACAGGCAAGTTCTACATGGTCGAGTTTTCCGTCCTCAGCCTAACTTTAATTTCTGAACAATAAAGCATCTGCAATTTTAACAATTTTTAAATAGTTGATTTTCTCTAAAATTGCTCGGTTACAGGTAACAGTAGAACTGGTCGCTGATTTAGTTTATTTATAAGCTCGATTGTTACTAATCGATGCCAAACACCAATCTATGACTTGATTAAGAACTTTAGTTAAGAGGAAAATAGCCATGAAGCCAGCCATATACACTAAATTCATTACCTTTCTAAAAGAAGAACTAGCTCTCTCTAATGATTCGATTGAAATTGTCAACCGCGCAGTAGAAGAACATCCTGCTCCCATCCCTATGATTCTCTGGCAATACGGATTAGTTACCCTAGAAGAACTCGACCGTATCTATGATTGGCTTCATAGCAAGACCAAATTAGATCTTAATTAGATTTTAGCTAGAGATGATTAGAGGATCGCTCTTTGCTGTTGGATTAACTTTCGTCGCAATAGATCTAGAGCCGAACAAGAACTTAGATGACGTACTAGCTCTCGTCCTCTTCGCTTGCCAAAATTAAATTCTTGGCTGATAGTTTTGTTTTCTGGGGTAGCCAGTCCAATATAAACTAAACCCACAGGTTTATTAGCTGTCTCTCCCCCAGGGCCAGCTATACCCGTGATACTAATACCCCAGTCAGTTTGCAAACGCTGTTTAACGCCCAAAGCCATTTGCTCTGCAACTGTAGCACTCACTGCCCCATACTCTTCTAAGTCGTGGGCATTTACATTTAATAAATCTTGTTTGACTTGGTTGGCATAAGCAATTATGCCTCCCAAAAAATAGCTCGAACTACCAGGAATTTCAGTTAACATTGCTCCCAAACCGCCTCCCGTACAGGATTCAGCAACACTCAAGCTTTGCCGAACATCACCTAATAGTTTCCCCACTACAGAAGCTAAAGTATCTTCGTTACTGCCGAAATAATCCAGTCCAGCAATATTTCTAATTTCTGTTGCGACTGGTTTAATCAAAGCAGATGCCTCTGCTTGAGAAGCAGCCTGGGCTGCAACTCGAAGACGCACTTCCCCTTTTCCTGCATAGGGAGCAACGGTAGGATTAACAGAATCGAATAGATGGACTACTTTTTCTGCTAAAGCCGACTCGCCAATGCCCCGAAAACGCATCATTTCGCTATAAATAGTATTTTTTCCCCAACCTTGACTTTTCAAAAAAGGAACGGCAGTCTCTTGCCACATACGATGCATTTCTGAAGGAACACCAGGGAAAGTCAGAATCGTAATTCCCTCCTGGGGCTGCCAAATAATACCTGGAGCTGTTCCTGAAGGATTTGGTAAAGTCTTTGCTCCTCTGGGAACGAGAGCCTGTTTGCGGTTACTAGGGGTCATTTCTCGACCCACAGAAGCAAATTTGTTACTAATATCTTTAACAATCTCAGGGTCTTCTTGTAAAGGAGTGTTAAAGAAACTAGCAATTGTTTCTGTGGTCAGATCGTCTGGAGTCGGCCCCAGACCGCCAGTAAAAATCAAAATTGAAGAGCGACTAACGGCAGTATCTAACACTCGATGAATCCGCGATACATTATCTCCAACTACAGTTTGGTAATAATGAGGAATACCTAAAATAGCTAACTCTTGAGCCAAATACTGGCAGTTAGTATTTAAAATATCTCCCAAGAGCAATTCTGTACCAATACAAATAACTTCCGCGCTCATTGATTTCTAATGATTAAATATACAAATCAGATCTAAGTCTGTCTTATCCCCCACATCTTACCCAAAGTCAGATACCAAACCTCAGCAGTACTATGCTTAAAAAAAAGCAGATTTAATTACCTATTACTACTTCGAGTATTTCGCCAGACTTGCCAAACCTGCCAGACTTGCCAAGAAAGCAACATTGTCGCACCGATGGCATATCCCCAACCACTAGGAATATTAGAAAAACCAAGAGCTAAACTACCTACCCAAAAAGTTAGACTATAAATAAATAAAACTGTCTGACGCTGAGAAATACCAGATTTGAGCAACCAGTGGTGTAAATGGCTTTTGTCGGCAATGAATGGTGATTTTCCTTTACAAATGCGAGAGAAAATAACTGCCGACATATCAAGAATCGGTACTGCCAAAATTAAATACGGTAAAACCACAGCAGTAATCGCAGTAGTCTTTACCAAACCAATAATTCCTACTGCTGCCAGGGTAAAGCCCATAAAATATGCCCCTCCATCCCCCATAAAAATTTGAGCGGGATTAAAGTTATAGCGTAAAAAACCCAAAGCTCCTCCTGCCAAAGCAGCAGCAATCAAAGCAGCAGCAGGTTGATCCATAAATAAAGTCACAACTAGCATGACAAATGCTGCAATGCCCGAAACTCCAGCAGCTAGACCGTCTACCCCATCGATCCAATTTATAGCGTTAGCCATGCCTACCAACCAGACAACAGTAACAGGCAAACTCAGCCAATAAATTTTGATTAGAGAATAAATCGGGAAAGAGACAAAATCTATTCTCACCCCCAGATACCAACAGCCAGTTGCAACAGCAATCTGCATTAACAGCCGTGAAATGGGAGTGAGATTAAATAAGTCATCGGCAAAACCAATACCAAAGAAAAGAATACTACCAATAATAACTACCCAAATTTCTTTGACTTTATGAGGGGCAAGAGCCGAAAATCCACCCAGCAGCCAAACAGTCACTAAAGCAGCAATTGTTCCTGCAAAAATTGAAACCCCGCCTACACGGACAACGGGGTTTTTGTGAATTTTCCTGGCATTCGGTCGATCGACTATACCCAATTTCAAACCTAGGGTTTTGACATCAGGTATAGTCCATAACACGACAGTCACAGAGACTAAAAAAGCAATCAGATGATACAGTTCTACAGGCATCTGAGTTCAGGCGTTCTCGAACGGCTAGTAGGAATATGAAAAATGTTAGCGGTGTAGCAACACCACAGCCATAAATTATAACTAGATGTTGCTATTTGTCTAACCCGAAATTTTAGCTGGTACGGGAATCTGTAAATATGGATAAAGAGGAAAGCGATCGCATAAATTCGCTACTCGCTCTAAACAATTTTTCTGAACCGCTTCATCTTCTGGACTAAGTAGTTTGTCTGCAATAATGTTAGCAATCTCTGTAAATTCTGTCGTCCCCATACCTCTAGTAGTCATTGCCGGAGAACCCAAACGCAAACCGCTAGTTACAAAAGGAGATTCGGGATCGAAAGGAACGGTATTTTTGTTAGCGGTGATGTTTACTTGACTGACCAAAGCATCTGCCTTTTTACCCGTCATGCCGATACTACGTAAGTCCACCAAGATCAGATGATTGTCCGTACCATCGGATACTAGCTTGAAGTTTCTGGCTTTAAACCCTTCTGCCATTGCTTGAGCGTTAGCAATTACCTGAGCGGAGTATTCTTTAAATTCTGGTTTGAGAGCCTCGCCAAAAGCAACTGCTTTAGCTGCAATTACGTGTTCTAGAGGACCTCCTTGAGTACCAGGAAATACAGATTTATTTAATTTTTTGCCCAATTCGGCATCGCGAGTCAAGATCAAACCCCCTCTAGGCCCGCGTAAAGTTTTGTGAGTAGTAGTAGTTACTACATCGCAGTGAGGTACGGGGTTGGGATGATGACCGCTAGCTACTAAACCAGCAATATGGGCGATATCCGCTAGTAAATAGGCTCCGACTTCATCGGCGATCGCTCTAAATTTAACAAAATCTATAGTACGTGGATATGCTGAATAGCCACAAATAATTAGTTTAGGACGTTCTTTTAAAGCTAATTCTCTAATCCGATCGAAGTCTAACTGTTCGGTTTCTTTATTTACGCCGTACTGGACTACCTTAAACCACTTCCCAGAGACATTGACGGGCGAACCGTGGGTTAGATGTCCCCCGTGGGACAAGTCCATCCCCATAATTGTATCTCCAGGCTGAAGTAGTGTTAAAAACACTGCAAAGTTAGCCTGTGCGCCAGAGTGGGGTTGCACGTTTGCCATTGCTGCCCCAAATAATTCTTTAGCGCGATCGATCGCCAGTTGTTCGGCGCGATCGACAAATTCACAACCGCCATAGTAGCGTTTTCCTGGTAAACCTTCGGCGTATTTATTAGTCAGTACCGAGCCTTGGGCTGCCAAGACTGCGGGAGAAGTGAAGTTTTCACTGGCGATCAACTCTATGTGCGATCGCTGACGTTTTAATTCTAGATCGACGATTTCTGCAATTTCTGGATCTGTTTGAGCGAGAAAATCTAAGTTGTTTTGAGTCACTATCTGATTCTGTATTAGTAAGAAATGAGTACTTTCTATGCTATCTAATTCAGTGACTGCTGAAAACCTTTATCCTCAAGAGAGTTTTTCCTCTTTACTATTTTCCCCTCGAATTAACGGTGATTTTTAGTTTGATTGTTGTGAGCGCGATCGTAACTGTTATTGATAATAATTTTTATAAATGAATCATAAGCTATTTAAACCTAAATAATATTAATTAACTATTAAATAACTACTTTAATGTAATATGTAAAATACACAAAATCTGAATCTGACAAATTTTGGTTTTTTCTGGCTTGAATTAATAGCTTATTTTTAATAGTTACCGAATCAAAAATAATAAATCCAGCCGATTATATTTATTTAAATTTTTCTCTAATGTTTCTCAATTATTTATTTAGCGACCCTGTATTTTATGTCAGGGTGGTTGTGGTGCTAATTATTTCTATTTCTTTGCATGAGTTAGGACATGGAATTGCAGCAATTTCTCAAGGGGATGATACTCCTATAGTTAAAGGACATATGACGATGAATCCTATAGTTCATATGGGAATACATTCAATCTTTTTTTTGCTTTTTGCAGGAATTGCCTGGGGACAAATGCCTGTTAATCCGTGCAAATTTCGCCATCCAAAATGGGGCAATATTTTAGTCTCTGCTGCTGGCCCTTTAACTAATATTGCTTTAGGAATGCTAGCAATGGTAATAATTAATTTAGCCTTGTACTTTTCTTGGAATCAAATAATTAGTTTAGAATTTTTTCGGATCGTTGCTATATTTAATTTTGCTCTTTGTTTATTTAATTTAATTCCTATTCCCCCACTAGATGGCTTTCATGTCGCTAGCGAACTATTTCCTCAGCTTAAAGCTTTAGAACGCTCTCAAGTGGGACTAGCCTTATTTATGATTCTATTTATTAGCGGTATTGGCAGTCAGTTATTTAGATTAGCTGCTGCGATCGCCGATTCGCTCATCCTTTGAGTTGGTTTTTTCTAGTCGGGCTAATCGCTTGTTTGGCAAGCCCAATAAAGACAAATAAATATAAATATGCCGATTCAACTGTTAAGGTATATGGCAAAAACCAGAATAATAGTCACAAAAAAACTAAAATTTTAAATATAGATAGAGCTTCTGGAGGATTAACGCGGTGATAGTTATGATCGCAGATGAACAAATCTTCTCAGCCAGACAAGTTTGTCAAAACTGCTTGATGGCAGATCGTAGTGGTTTACCTCGTTGGCATGGAAATCAGTTAGGATGTGGCAAAGCTTTACAAAAACATACCCCAAGTCAAGCTCAAATTTATAAATGTCAGATGGGCTTTAATGTCGCTCAAGTAGATTAAAGGATTCACACAAAAGGCAACTGCGCTATTCTAAAATCTATAATTGTCAAATAGCTTCCAATCGAGGAGATAAGACTTATTATGGCGTGGCGTGGTTCAACAGACTTTAAAGACCGTTTTTTTGGGGCTGTAGTGTATCTTTTTGCCGTCTACGATGTTATGGCTTTGGGTATCGGTTTGTTTACCCAAATTCCTGCCCTTTTGCCTCTATTTCAATTATTGCAAATACTTTTAACTCCCATACAGATAATCTATGGCATCTTCAATACCGCTATTCCTTTAGGATTGGGTAGTCTGATCGTCTTTTTTATTCTGTTTCTGGCGGTGGTTAGAAACGAAAGGATTGGCTATTTTATTCGCTTTAATACCATGCAGTCAATTTTAATTGGAATTGCTATTTCTCTGATTCAAATTATTTTTGGTACTTTGGGCGGATTGGGTTTAATCGGAGGTTTAGTTTTTGTGGTGGTAGTTGGCGTTTGTTTTTATTGTATTGCTCAATGTTTCATGGGACGCTATCCAGAAATTCCTTCTTTTTCAGAAATTGTTTATATGTACGTACAAAGATAAGAGTTCTTAGGGGGGTATTGCTTATTTATTCAAAGGGGAAATTATTGAGCCAAATCAGGTCATAAAATCTGAATTTGAAGTTGTTTTAGCTATACGACAGTTTGAAAAACTGAGAACACCAATTATTCTTAGTCGTTTTTTCTCGCAACCTGATTTGATAAACAGCCAATTCCCTCTATTTCTACTCGAACACTATCTCCTTGCTGCATGGCACCAACTCCTTCGGGAGTGCCTGTTAAAATGATGTCTCCTGGAGTCAAGGTCATAATTTGAGAGATATAAGAAACCAAGACTTCTGGCGCGAATACCATATCCGCAATAGATGCAGACTGATTGGGAAAATCGCCATCATTGAGAAAAGTCTGAATTTTAGCTTCTACGCTCAATTCTCGGACGATCCAAGGTCCTAGCGGACAAAAGGTGTCAAAACCCTTAGCTCTTGTCCACTGTCCGTCTTTTTTTTGTAAATCTCTAGCGGTAACGTCGTTGGCAATAGTGTAACCCCAGATACTTTTTGCTGCTTGTTCGGGATTAACATGACTACAGCGATCGCCGATCAGTAAAGCTAATTCGCCTTCATAATCCACCCTTTGAGACTGGGGAGGATAATAAATATTTTGACCGTCAGCAATAACAGTTGTCGGTGGCTTCAAGAATAAGAGCGGTTCTTTAGGTACTGGTGTTCCCATTTCGGCTGCGTGCTTGAGATAATTTTTACCTACCGCGACAATTTTAGAAGGTACGCAAGGAGCAAGCAATCTATAAGTACCGAGTTCCTGCTCCAAATCAGTTGCTTGTCCTCCAAGCCAAGGCGGAGCGTCATATACGGCTACATTATGGTTCGCCTGTAGCAAACCATAGTAAATCTGCTCGCGATCGGTTTTTATGCGGACATAGCGTTGTGCCATAACAAATCTCAAAAGTGATGATCTAAGAAAGTTAAACTCAAAGTTGATTGAATCATGCTGCTTTGAGCTAGCTCAATTTTAGGTTAATCTGTTGATGGAAAATCAAAATACTGGTAATCAACTGTCAAGTAATAGTAAGATTGTAAGTCCTTGCTTCTTGTATATTGCTTGTCAAACAAAGAATATTAGAGCCTTGTCTTGGTAAGCGATCGCCAGAAGCCTTATTGTCCAAAAGGAGAACCGAATAAAAATGAGTAATAGCTACGAAATGATGTACATTCTTCGCCCTGACTTGTCTGAAGATCAGGTAGGAGAAGCTGTAGATAAATATAAAAATTATCTCAACGAAAACGGTGCTGAAGAGCTAGAAATTCAGGTTAGAGGTAAAAGGAGACTAGCTTATCCCGTTGGTAAATATCTCGATGGTATTTATGTCCAAATGAATTATCGGGCTGATGGTACTCAAATCGGGCCTTTAGAAAGAATGATGCGGTTGAGTGAAGATACGATTCGCTATCTTACTATCAAGCTGAAAAAACGGGCGATTATTGCTGCGCAAAATGCAGAAGCACAGCCAGTCGCAGAAACAGCCGAAGCCTAAAATTACCTTAAAAAGACAACCTTAATCTCTAGTTTGAAGAACTTGTAGGCGATCGCCTAATTTAATCATTCCTTCATTTTGAGGAATCATATTGACACCAAACATCACCCCTTGTTCGCTCAACTGTCTAAAAGTTCCGAGTGTATTAAGGGGTTCTTTTAATTGGTTTTTCTCACCTTGCTTTTGATCGATAGTAGTGATGATACAGCGACTAGAAGGTTTTGCCACTTTGAATTGAATCTCGCCAATTTGAATCAGACTCCATTTATCTTCAATAAAAGGCTCGATAGTTTCAATGGCAATATTGGCGCGAAAACGATTCAGGGGAATTGCTTGTTTTGCTTGTTGATGAATTTCCACAATTCTTTGGTTTAATTCTGCCAGAGAAGCTGTAGCTATTAGCATTACAGGAGAATTGTCGGCAAAGCTGAGAGGACGATCTTCATCATTAGAATATTTTTGGTTGACAAGACGAATATGTTCTGAAGATTGTTTGACCAAACGACAAACTTTAGTAGAATCTAAACCCAATAATCGATGAAACCAATTTGCCACCTCATCTCCCTGATCGATCGCAGTGAGGCGATCGTGCCAAATTTCTACCGCCATAGTAGTTCCAGTCAGAGTGGGAGTGAAAGTCAAAGCTGGCAAACTTCCATCTTCTAGCTGGAGGATAATGTTTGGCTCAACAATTTTTACTTGGACTTTTGCCAGCTGAGGAAATTGTCTTTGAGTAATAAACTTTCCAGTACCAGACACGAGCATCATTTCTCGATCCCAAAGAAAACCTTGGGTTTTGACTACTGCTTGTGGTAACTCAATTCCTTGACAAGATTTAAGGGGATAAACACAGAGTTTTGAGACAATCATAAGCTTTGATAAACTGACAAAATAAGGCTAAGACTCTATGTGGGCGATCGCGTTCACCCCATCTTTTCCAGAGAATTACCTCAAAGCAGAGTTAGAGAGTAAGTTGATTTCTTTATTTGTTATGTCTGTTTTGTAAAGCAAAAATTTCGATTCGTCCACCTTATATTTTCAAAACTCAATTTTTGAGCAATGATAAAATCGACGTTGTTTAAACTTCGGTCGCTTAATTATGGTAAAATGCGCAATCGCTCTGGGCAGTAACCAGGGTAACTCTATAGCTATTTTGAAGCAATCTCTTAGCGTCTTAACTCAAATCCCTGGGATTATTCTTGAGGCTACTTCTAGCTGGTACAAAACCAAACCAGTTGGTACACCTCAACCACAGCCAGATTATCTCAATGGTTGCGCTTTATTCTCGGTAGAGCAAACCCCAGAAGAGTTACTAGCTATTTTGCAAACTACAGAAATTCAGTTTGGCAGAGTAGACAAAGGCAGACTACAACCGAGAACTTTGGATTTAGATTTACTCTTGTATGACAACTTAATTCTAAATGCTCCCAATTTAACTATTCCTCATCCGCGTATGACCGAACGATCTTTTGTACTAATACCGTTAGCTGAGATTGCACCAGATTGGATCGAACCAAGATCGGGACTTAAGATCGCCCAACTACTCCACAATTTAGACACTTCAGGCGTAGAGCTTTATACTACAGCTTAAGGGATGACAAAGTTATTCGTTGTCTATTCTTAATCGATCTAGCAACCTTCAGTAATGGACAGTTCCATCAGGCATAGTAGTTTTGGTTAAAATTGCTTTGTCAAAAATTGTGTCTTCGATATCTGCACCTTTTAAATTAGCCCGACATAGATTGGCTTTAGTAAAATTCGTACCTCTAAGATTTGCTCCTTCGAGATTTGCTCCGATTAGATTAGCTTTAGTAAAATTTGTACCCCGCAATTTAGCCTGGAGTAAATTCGCATTTTGCAGATTGGAGTAGCTTAGGTTTGCCCAGCGCAGATCGCAGCGAGTTAAATTAGCTTCTAACAAATTGCTGGCAAAAAGATAACTATGGCTGAGGTGAGTAGCGATCGCACTAACTCGATAAAGGTTAGCCTGATAAAAACTAGCTGACTGTAACTCGGCTTCCATAAAATTAGCTCCAGACAGATCCGCTCGATCGAAGCTGGCTTGGGCTAAAATTGTCTCGCTGAGATTGGCACGGTTGAGTTTGGCTTCGGTGAAGTTGGCTTGTCTTAATCGCGCCTGACGGATCGAAGTACCAATTAGATTCGTCAGGCGAAAATTAGCGCATCTTGCTCGAACAAATCGCAGATCTGAACCAATGAGATTTGCTTGTTCGAGATCGGTATCAATTAAGTAAGCAGACTGTAAATTAGCTCCCGTCAAGTTTGCTCGTTGCAGATTAGCATCGATCAATTCTGCTGCTTCTAAGTTTGCTCCTGTCAGATTTGCCTCACATAGTAAGGTGTTAGTTAGATCTGCCCCAGTTAAATTTGCCTTAACCAAATAAATCTCCGCTAAACTCATTCCTCGAAGATCGGCATTAATCAAATCAATTGTCGGTTGATGGGAACGTTCGAGCCAGTTAATCCAACTAGATGTACCCTGTTTCAATTTTGTTAACTGCTCAATATTTGCCACAAACTCTACCTACTGTAATATGCGATCGCCTTTTTTCTTAGCTCACGATCTATTATCCCCGTTAAACGGACAGAACCAAACTAGATATTCAGAAGCTTGACTCATTCATTTTTTTTAGAATTCAAAACCTCTCTGCCACCCACACTTTCTATGGAAGTCAGGGCTGCTGTCGAACCAGCAATTATGTCTCTTTCTTCTCCCCCCAGATACAGTCTGCCAAAGCTTCCTATTGCTGTCACCTTAAGAATATTAATTAGGGCTGCTTTTTCCGCTTCGTTGGCAGCTAGAGCTGCATAGGCTGCGGGCTGTACTTCTAAGACATATAAAGTTTGTCCTGCCAACAGCATCTGTCCGCGACAGTCGCGGTTAATTAACTGTGCTTGGTAAGCATCAATATTACGGATAATTTGACTCGAAACCACCTTGGGTTTTAGACTGTCTTTTTGCTTTACTCCTAATGTCTGTAGAATTGCCCTACCTGCTGCTTTAACTTCTCCCTGTTTGCTGGCATGAATTTCTAGTAATCCATAGAGTCTTTCTACAAATTGAACTCCTGGACGAACTACCGCAGACTTTAATGCTACATCAGTAATACGATTAATTTCAATACCAGGAGATATTTCGATCCATAAAGAAGCGTCTCCTGGTAAGGGTAAAAATCCTAGCGACACGGTGCCGATGTAGGCTGCGTGCTGTGATTGCAATCTATCTAAATATACATAACTACGAAGTTCTACGCCCAAAATTTCAGCCCTCTTGCTTACACAAAATACGATCCAAACCATTCTCCAGCTAAGCAGTTTGTGTCCGCAGTTGTAAAGAGTTGAATTAATTTCTGAGGTAATTTTTTTATTTTGTCTAACTAAAAATATTTACTCTCGATCGCTATACATTCTTTCTTTTTTGAGCATAATAGAAGGGGATTATTTGATTACTTGTTTTTGACCAATAGGTTGAAATAGTAAAATATCGTTGGTTATTGGACAATTACTTTTTTTTGATTTACTAAATATAGTGTTTACATAGTTTATGTGTATTTAAAATCAAATATTGCTACTTCTTAGTTTGACTATTTCTTATGAATGCTCCCAATATGAGTCAATTTTTATTTGTAACTGATTTAGACAATACCTTGGTCGGTGACGATGCTGCTTTAGATAATCTCAATCGAGAGCTAGCTAGCCATCGCGAACAGTACAATAGCAAAATTGTCTACGCTACGGGGCGATCGCTATACTTGTATCGCCTGTTGGCGGAAGCAAAATCTCTACTGCAACCAGATGCCCTAATTACTTCTGTAGGAACGGAAATGTATTTTGATAAAAGTCAAACGCTATACGATCCAGAATGGGCAAATATTCTTTCTCAGGGATGGAACCGGGAAGAAATAGTCGCGATCGCCAGCCAGTTTAGCGAATTACAATCTCAGCCCAAATCAGAACAAAATCCCTTCAAAATCAGCTATTATTTAGCCGAATCTGTAGCAGACGAAGTTTTACCGAAACTAAAATTGGCTCTTAATTCCAAAGGATATGGAATTAAATTAATCTACAGTGCGGGTCAAGATTTGGATCTATTACCGCGAAATGGTGATAAAGGTTTAGCGGTTAAATTTTTACGCCAAAAATGGGATATTTCCGCAGAGAAAACAATTGTCTGTGGTGATTCTGGTAATGATATTTCAATGTTTCAAGGACATGAAAAAGGTCTAATCGTTGCTAATGCCAAGCCCGAATTGCTTGAATGGTACGAAGACAATAAACATGACAATCTTTATCTAGCTGATTCTATCTGTGCTGGAGGTATCCTTGAAGGTCTAAGACATTTCAGTTTTTTATAAAGATTAAAACAACCAAGTTTTTCAGGTGGGAATTGCCCACCCGATCCACTTAAATCTAGATTGTAGCTATTGCTAAAAAGATTATTTTGAGCGCATAACTCGGTTAATAGTCGCGATCAACTCCTGTTCTGGACAAGGCTTAACTAGATAGGCAGCAGCACCAAGTTCTAAAGCTAGTTTACGATGCTTATCGCTATCGCGAGAAGTGAGAATAATAATTGGTAATTTTTTATGTTCGGGATTGTTCCGAACCGCTTTTAAAAATTGGAAACCATTCATCATCGGCATTTCCAAATCGCATACTACCAATTCAACCTGTCCCGATTTTTTTAATTCAGTTAGAGCATTGATGCCATTATCCGCCTGAAGTACTTGTTTGCTCACCTTCTCCAAAGACATAGCTATGGTTCGACGCAGACTGTTAGAATCGTCCACTACCAAAAGAGTCTGAGGCAAGATTTGAGTAGAAGAGCCAGCAGGAGGTAGTTGCTGTGTCTGGCTAGCATTAGCACTAGGTAGAGCTTGGAAACTAGTACCCCCTAAAAAGGCTTGTTGACTCATAGAATTACTACGATATTGAGAATCTTTGAGTAGTGCTGCTCCATCTACCACTAAGGTCAGACTACTATCTTTGAGAACACTACAACCATAGACATATCTGGGCGGAATAATTGCACTACCGAGAGGTCTGATTACTAATTCTTGTTCCCCTAGTACTTGGTCTACTTCTAATCCTACATAGCCATTTTGACGACGCAATAACAAAATTGGATTATTGAGACTAGATTCTGACTCTTGTAATTGGGATGTAGTACGAGGATATTCAATCATGCTCGATAGCTGACGCACGGGAATCATTTCTACATCGTCTTTGGTGGGCCAATGTAAAATCTTTTGACCTTCAAAGATTTGCACTTCTTTTGAAGTTGGTAAGATAATTCTTTCAATGGCATCAATCAATAAGGCATAGGTCATACCAGCAGCCTTAGTCAGCATTAATTTGGCAATAGTTAGGGTCAAAGGAATTTGTAGCGAAAAAGTCGTACCTTGACCGGGGGTAGACTCAATCGAAATTGTGCCGTCCATTTCTTCAATTTGGGAACGCACTACGTCCATCCCCACACCTCTACCAGAGAGATCGCTTAGCTTATCGGCAGTAGAAAAGCCTGGTTCAAATAATAGTTCTAGTAGCTGCGAGGGGGAAGTAACCGCTGCTTGCTCTGGAGTAATTAATTTCTTCTCAATTCCAGTTTGTTTGATTTTCTCTATATTTATTCCTTTACCATCGTCCCCTACTTCAATTACAGTTTGGCTACCCTGATAATATGCTCGTAAGAAAACCGTTCCTGTTTCTGGTTTTCCTGTTTGCATTCTTTCGTCGGGTTTTTCTAGACCGTGGTCGAAGGAATTGCGGACTAAATGTAATAGAGGATCATATAGTTTTTCTTCAATGGTTTTATCAATCAGAATATGACTACCAATGATATTGAGTTCGGCTTTTTTATCATGGGTAACAGCAAGCTGCTTGAGGAGGCGAGGAAAACGATTGAATAGTCTACCTATGGGAGACATTCTAGTTTCAATGAGTTCGTCCCTCATGTTCAACAACATTCGTTGCTGTTTTTGAGTATCTCGTTGTGCCTGTTTATTGCTATTTTTAATTTTTTCAGCAATGGTTAATAACTCAGAATTACTACTGCTAGTTAACTCCAACAGTTGATTGAGTCTGGCTTCTGCACTTTGCAATCCACTAGCAGGCAAGACAGATTTGTAATCTTTGTGTTGAGTTTTGGTAATGTTGTTAAGTTTGACAGGTAATTCTTGTAAGAGTTGCTGTTGTTGGGGAGACAAACAGACTTCATCAACCACTTCAATTAGCTCGCTGACTATTTGCTCGCTATAGCTAATTTTATCCAGTAATTCTTGAACAAATTCACCAATACGTTCGTCTTTTAAGATATTTTTATTTTGATTGATTAATAGTTCTCCAACCAAATCATTGAGTTTTTCTAAAGATTCTAGATTAACTCTGACTGTCTTATTGACTTTGGGTTGAGCAGTTTGTTTATTACTGTTTTGCTTAGAAGAACCAAATCGAGATTTTCTGACATCTCTAGTCGATATTTCTTGGGGTGGAGCTGATTTGGTTTTTGGTTTAATTACTTCTGTAGGGACAGGTACGATCGGGGCAGACGAGCGCTCGTCGGCTGCTGGAGTCGATTGAGCCTGTTCTGGAAGTGACTCGACTGATTCTTCCCCCCAAATTTGGGCCGTTAATTGATTAGAATCTCGATCGTTCCCTAAATCAGACTGACCAGACTCAGATTCCAAAGTTCCTGTAAATTGCTCGGCTAAAGATTCCGAACCAAACATATCCGCAGCATCTTCATCATCGGAGTCAGTAGACTCAACTTCAAGAGTCCCAGTAAATTCCTCGGCTAAAGATTCCGAGCCAAACATATCCGCAGCATTTTCATCTTCTTGATTGTCTTCAATAGTCTCCATTGGCACAGAAAACATCGAGTCTTCTGCTTCTAAATCGGAATCTGTGGCTGTTGCTGATTCGGAAGAGTCATCTTCTACAACTGGTTGCTCGCTTTCTAATGCTGCATCAACTGCTCCTGCGAACTTTTGTAGTTCGGGAGATGGTTCGCCTCCGCGATCGCGATCGCCCTCCATGACCTGTTTTTGTGCCTGTTTAAAATTGGCGATTGAAGCTTGGGTAATTTCTTTAACTGAGTCAGGATTAACTTCTAATGCCGTCAAAATAGTTTGGGCAATTTCTCCTAAACCAGATAAATTGAGCGATTGCGATAAACCCAAGAAAATTTCTGCTTGAGACTGCAACACTTCCCTCATGTTAGCTGGATCGCCTTCAGACAGGGCTACAGATAGTTCCTGAATTCTTTCAGGAACAACAGATTCAAAGAAGGATTCAACTACATCAAGCCCCAATTCTTCGGAAGTAGGAAAAGCATCCTGATCGCTAAGATAATCACCAAAGATTTCGGTAAGTTCGGCAAAGATGCCCGCAGCACGATTGAGAATTTCTTCTCGATCGATCGGAGCTTTACTAAATTCAGCAGTTAGAGGAATTCTAAGGCATTCGTAGCTGGCGTAAAGCAATTTTTTGGTCTGAAGGTCGATTTCTAACTCAGGATTATATAACGCCTTGAAGACATCCTCCATCGAATGAGCGACGGTTTTGATCG
The DNA here is from genome assembly GCA_030064795.1 of Pleurocapsa sp. MO_226.B13. The sequence continues at coordinate 18,888 of JASJEI010000156.1, forward strand.
TTTCCAACCCCACGTTAGCAGCACCCCCCTTGAGGGTGTGGGTGGCTCGCATAAGCTTATTGACTCTTAGTGGGCGATCGCTTGGTTCTATATCGCCATCATTGATGGCAAATAATTCTTGTTCGATAGTTTCTAATAGTTCGGGAGCTTCTTCCAAAAAGTATTGATAGGCTTGGTCGCGAATACTGGGGTCGGTAATCATCGTCGATTATTTTCTAATATATAGTTGAGTAATAAAAATTTTGAATTCTGAAATAGATAGTTTCTATTTCAGAATTCATAGTTAGAAAGTCACTATCCTTACTTGACTTTGAATTTAGATACGCTAGCCTGTAAGTTTTGTGCCAATTGTTCTAATTGCTCA
>JASJEI010000030.1 GCA_030064795.1 Pleurocapsa sp. MO_226.B13
TCGTTGCCATCATCTGAACTTGATGACCTTTCCATTATTTTATTGATGCCCCTATATATTTCTTCATTAATCAGCGCACCATAATTGGTTTCTGTTGCCATATTTGTATTAGTATCAAATCCTGTAATCGACCCAGCTGCCAAAGCCAATACGCGAGGTTCAGAATCTCCTTCTAAAATTGTCCAAATACCAGAACCACTTTGTCCAGAGTCTAGATCGATAGATGATGATAATTCAATTTCGTCATCTGAGGCAGATTTTATGATTCCTGTCGCTGCAAACAATTGAGTTGCATCGGTGACATATTTTTCTTCAGCAAAATTTTCAGGAGGAAGATTTAACCAATCCGCCCAAAAGTTCTGTGGTAAGGTGTCAACATTTGGATTTGTTTTAAGCGGTTCTCCATTTTCGTCTTCAGAAATAAATGGAGTATTATTACTTCTCAGTAAATCTCTGGCCAGAACTGTAGCAGGATAACCTGCTGTTGATATATCTAATCCAATTAGATCTTGAGGATTTGTATACGTAATAAGCCCAATATGCTGAGAATTATTTGAAATTGGATTGCTAAGTTTAAACATTCCAACATCTTCTCCAAGAATACCATTTGAAATGGCTCTGGGTTTGGAAGCGGAAATAGCAAAAATAGGCGATTGGTCTGCTTCACTTCCTATATCTACGTTATAATCGTCATCACTAATTTCAGTCGTGCTACGCGGTAGTAAAGAGGGGACATTTTCAGCCAGAGTAACACGCGCAGCGATTGGATTATTCCGATACCCAGGGTATATAACATGATAATTAGTTAGTACATGATTGGGACCAATTACTATTCCACTACCAAGACCATGCTGTTGTTCTCCACCAGAAATATAGATAGTATCTATTGCAACAACAGAATCAAAAGGCTTTAGGTTTAAATTGTTTTCAGTAATTGCTATTCGATTATCTTGACCTTGAATAACCATAATTATTTATTCTCCACAAATGTTTTGTTCAATTTGATATGAGGATGGCAAATTTAGGATTGGCAGACGAACAACTCTTCCATCTTCTGCGCTGAGAAACAAATCTTGTTCGCCAATCACACCAATAGAGTTGACTATGGAGCGATAAGTTTTTCGATTGTATGACCATTTAATATACGATTGTTTAACTATTTTGTTATCCCGAATCGTCATTAATAAGTTTTGAGGTCCATCAACGAAATAAGGACCCCATTTAGGATCGAATCTGCGTGAAACAAGTACATGAGGTTGTTTAACATCCACCACTCCATAGAATGGATAATCAACAATTAATAAAGGTTGAGAAAATTTTTCATTTTGCCAAGTTTTCGCGAGAAAAATACAACTATTATTAATCAACTGATTTGAAACGCTCAAAGATTTTGAAACACATAAAGACGATTTTTTGGCATCAGATTCTTGTAGTTCTAGAGATATTTTCTTTAATTTGCCATCGGTAGATATTAGGTAAATAAAATTCTGCCAATTTACAGAACTATAAGTAACTACGAGCGAGTTTTTATAAGAATCTAGTAATACATCAAAAAAATTACGTCGCCCGTCAATCCGATCCTGTAACTCTGAAGGTTCAATTATCTTGGTAATTTTGCCTGTTTCTGCATCTGCTATATAAATGCGATTTACCCAGTGATTGGGGGTAATTTCAGTTCTAGTGGCTAAAGCAATGTTTCCATCCAGAAAAGATAAAGAAGATATTGGTGCTGAGTTTACACTAGAATACTCAATTTTTTGTAAAGAGCTATTTGTATTAATTGAGGTTGCAAATACCTCTTCTGTGTTATTGTCATTATCTATAAAGCCTCTTTTCCAATGATCGTTAGCCGAATAAATAACTAAAGTTTCTTCGTTCAAAGCTAAATCAGCACCAAAACCGTAACCAATCTTCTCAGCATTAGAATTTTTGGGAGGTGAAATTTCTCTGATTCTGAGCCAATTTCCATCAGCTTTATGAATATATATAGCTACGTTGTTTACTTTTGGATCGCCAACTGCTAAATAATTATTGTTGACTGCTAATGCCCTACCAAATGTCTCACTATCATTAGGCTTTGATTCCAAACAAGTTACTAAAGCTGAATAGGCACGATATTTTTTTGAAGTCCATAGAGTGTTTGCAACAATAACAAGACAAATAATACATATAATTAATCCCAAAATTTTGAAAATTTTCATTATTTTCTTTTAGCCAAAACTACCAACTAATAAACTATAATACTTCTGACTAAATATTATTACAGTCAATAGTCAATAAACTTCTTCCATTAACAAAGCTAAAACTCATAAAAATTCAACTTCAAGTAATTTAAAGGTTTATTGAAGTTTTGAATAAAAGTAAGTGATGATTTAAATCACAATCAATAATGATTATTATCACAATCTGTATCATTTATAACATAATGTAGGCGAGAAACGTCAAGAGCAATTATCAATTTTAAGTAAAGTAAAATCTTCTAGGATTTCTCGCTCTTATCAGCTAATTAATTTACTCCAAATTCTCACCTAAATAATTATACAGAGTCAAGATAAATCCGAGTATTTATTATCAATAATTACCGAATAGCACGTAATTAAAATTAGGTAAAAATTCACTTAAGTTGAGTCAAATTTTTTGTCCTGTACTTAGAGCATACTTATCCTACTATTTAGAATGAAATAGCCCTGCAAAATACCTTTTTCCTAAGAGTTTATTTAGCTCAGTTTTAATTGACTCAAAAGTAACTATCGGTGCGATCGCCCTAAACGCCAGATTTTTGTGGTTCAATTAAAATAATTAAATTAAGATTATGTACTAATTAATGCTCGTCAAAGGTTGCTCGTCGCTTGCTCAGTTAAAACAAATTTCAATTTTTCAAGATTTGGCTACAACCCAATTGAAAAGTCTTGTTCCTTATAGCTACGTTCGAGAATATCAACCTAATGAGATAATTATGGTCGAGGGCGATCGCATTCCCGAACAACTCCATGCTCTAATTACAGGCAGACTAGAAATCAAAAAGACTGCCGATAGTGGTAAAGAAACAGTAATTCGCCTCATCCCTCCAGGAGAACTTTTTGCTGCGCCAGCTATCTTTGGCAACGGTATTTCCCCCGCAACGGTAATTTGTCAGCTAGAGTCTCATGTGTTAACTATCGATCGCGAAGCCTTATTGACAGCAATTTCTCATTCACCAGAGATTAGCTTAAAAATATTAGAGGTATTTAATCAAAGACTGCAACAACTGCACGATACCGTACACGGACTGATTTCCGAAACAGCGATGGTGCGTCTGGTTAAGTTAATTCAATATTATTGCGATCGCGATGGCACTCACTCTGTAGTCGAAGGCTACTGTTTGAATATTAAACTACCTTACTATCAGATTGCTCGCAGTATTGGAATTACTTATGAGGAATGCGTGCGTTTGTTTAAAAGGCTTAAAGGAATCGTAAATTATAAAAGAGGTGGCACAATTATTATTCAAGATTGGTCACAATTTCAAGCAATTGGTAATCTATGACTGCAAAAATCTTCTGGTATTTAAATAAGATTATTTTTCTCCAATTACCAATATTACTTGACATTTATTTTTATAGTTTATTATTTAGTTTGCTTAACTTCGCTGTTATATAATCGATTAATAGCTAAAGATAATTATACTTTTTTTAGAATCAAAAAAATATGGCTGATATTGTTGATATTGCAGTAAATACAGAGGGTTTTAGCACACTAGTAGCTGCGGTAAAAGCAGCTAGCTTAGTTGAAACTTTAAAAACTCCAGGGCCCTTTACCGTCTTTGCCCCCAATGACGATGCCTTTGCCAAGCTTCCTCCAGGCACAGTTCAAACTCTAGTACAAAACCCTCCCCAACTGGCACGAATTCTTACTTATCATGTTGTTGCAGGTAAATTAACTAAGGCGGATTTAGCTAAGGTTGATTCTGTTGATTCTGTAGAAGGTTCGCCTATTTCAATCAATTGCGATGATAATTTTGAGGTCAAAAATGCGACAGTGATTGCAGCAGATATTGAAGCAGATAACGGTATTATTCATGTTATTGATAACGTTATCTTAATGGGATAGCTCCCTCGAAGTATAGCGAACAATGGACAATTTATAATTAATAATTGTCCATTAATATTTATTTTATAACCAGGTAAACAAAGACAAAATTAAAGAGAGCGAGAAAGCGATCGCAGCAATTAAAGTGATTTCCCAAGAATCTTGTTGATAATTCATAATTTATCCTGGTGCTAGAGTGACTAATTAAAGATAGGTAATCTTTCTACTAACGATAATCTGGCGATTGAATATCTCTCAAGCGTGCTTCGGGACGGAGAAAACGATCCAGTTGCATTTCAAAAAAGGCACGATTTTTTTGTAAATGTCGGGGATTTGAATCTTCTAGAGGATAGAGTAAAGCCTGACGCAAAGCCTGAATTACTGCGGAGGTAACGTTGTACATCGATCGCTGGAAGGTAATACCTAGTTGGATCAAGATATCATCTTCTCCGCGACAATGTTTTTGATAATATTCCTGTAGATAGTCAGGAAGAAAATGGAACATATCATCCATCAGTAATGTAGGAGGGATACCCGCAGTACCTACAGGAAAGACATCTGCATAGAGAATACCGTAATGAAAATCTTTTTGTTGGTCGGGGACTTGTTTGGCTTGGGCGTTATAAGATTTTGTGCCACGGAAAGGTGCAGTCCGATAAAAGACCGCTTCTACGTAAGGTAAAGCAGCTTCATATAACCAAGTAAACCCTTTAGATTTAGGAATAATTTCATAGCATTCATCCCCAATATAAGCATGATGGTAAATTGGTCTACCTGCTACCGCAAAGATCCCATTGACCAAGAAATTCATGGCATCGGGGACTCCTTTAAATCCCCCTTCGTCGTAGATATCAGACATTTCTAAAAATACAGGGGCCATCACTTCCCAAAATAAGCCCAAGTTGGAATAGTAAGATAGTTGTCTTACCTGTTCGAGAAACATTTCGGGGAAGAGTTTATATAGTCCCAACATCAGGGGATTGTTTTTAAAATAAGCTTTAATCGCTTTATCCGCATTAGCCTTATACTCATCCGTATCCAGATAAGCATCAAACTTACCCCACCCCATATCCCTACCGTGCCAAAACATCGCCCGCATACAGGCTTCGGCAAATTCCATATTAATGCGATCGTGCCAAAGATGATGTAACAGCTTGGGCATTTTGCGGGTAGTACCCTCTTTCATAAACTCGATCAGTTCGGGATGTGCCTCTGCTTGACCGCGCCAGATTCTCAGATCGGCATTATCTCCTGCATAGTGATTGGGTAAATCTAAATATTCTTGAGGAAGAAAATATTTAAAGAAAGGTAAAGGTTCTAGAAATACCCTTTCGGCAATATAAAGTAAATCGCGCCAATAAAAATCCATCGGGATGGCATAGGCTTTATAAATACCGATAATCTGCATCAAGTTTTCTGGGGTATCGGGTAACATCGAACCACCAGCTTCGAGGCGATGAATCACCTCGGAAAATTTATGAGTAGAAGGAGGAAGTTTTGTCGGTTTAATTGGTGTTTTTGTCATTGGTTTTTAATTGTTCGTAGGGACGAAAGACCGTTCGCCCTTACATATCCATTCGATTAATAATTGCTACTTGTTCTATCCGTTCGAGGTTTACCGCCAGTAAGTCTGTAGTCGGTTCAGTCCAACGCAGTAGCCAATTGGGTTGAACGCCCAGAAATAAAATAATTCCTGTTAAAACAAAAGCGGGAATACTTTCAGAACGGAAGACTGGAGGGTAGTACGCCAAGTCATTGTCTAATTTGCCAAAACAGGTGCGATTGAGCAGAATTACAAAGTAAACCGCAGTTAAACCCGAAGCAATGATACAAAGCAGTGTAGGAATGGGAAAAGTGCTAAAGCTACCCTGAAAGATAATAAATTCGGCGACAAATCCTACCAAACCAGGAATACCTGCACTAGCCATACCCGCCATAATGAGTAAGCCACTAGTCAGGGGTAAACCGCGAATGGGATTCATCAGACCATTGAGAACATCTAAATCGCGAGTGCCTACTTTGCGTTCGACAATGCCGACCAAATGGAATAATAAAGCTAAAATCAAACCATGTCCGATCATTTGGGCTACCGAACCCAAAATACTTAATTTTGTTCCCGCAGCAGCAGCCACTAGAATATAGCCCATGTGACCGATAGAACTATATGCCACCATGCGCTTGATATCCTTTTGGGCGATCGCATTTAATGCCCCATAAAGTACGCTTACCGTACCAATAATTGCCAATCCTGGAGCAACGAGATACCAAACATCAGGAAATAGCTGTAAACCAAAGCGAATTAGACCATAAGTTCCTAATTTAGCTAATACTCCTCCTAAAAGGATTGTCACCGCAGGAGAAGCTTCAGTATAGGCATCGGGCAACCAGGTATGCAAGGGAACTAAAGGAATTTTGATCCCAAAACCCACTAGCAATACGGTTAACAATATTAGTTGAGTAGTCAGAGATAAGCCTTGGGTAGAGATAGAATTATAGTCAAAACTGCTGGCACCGTTGAGGAAACCAATACCTAAAAAAGCAGCTAGAACTAACAATCCAGAGACGGCAGTATAAAGTAAAAACTTGGTCGCAGCATAGCCTTTTTTTTCTCCTCCCCAGATCGCAATCATTAAATAGAAAGGAATGAGTTCTAGTTCGTAGAAAATGACAAATAATAGTAAGTTTTGAGCTGTCAAAGCCCCCGTTATTCCTGCATTAATTAATAAAAGCAAAGAATAATAAAGACGAGGACGTTCTACATTTTCACCAATACTATAAATAGCAATGATTGTTAATAAAGCATTGAGAACTAAAAGAGGCAAAGATAAACCATCTATAGCCAAACTATAACTCAAACCGATCGGTTCAATCCAAGGTAAATATTCGCTAAATTGCCATCCAGGATTACCAACCTCAAACTGAGTTAATAACCAAATTGTCCAGGCAAAAGTTAATACCGCAAAAATAGTTGCGATTTTGCGTAACCTGACTGAATCATCTTTGAGTGGCAAAAAGCCAATAATAATAGCTCCAATTACTGGTAGTAGAAGTAGGAAACTAAGCATTTTTTAGTTTTTAGTCGTTAGTTGTCGAGCGTTATTTTTATGTAACTTAGATTTAAAAAACATTAGCGAACAAAGGAAAACAAATTACAGCAATAAATAATCCTAGTCCTAATAAAATTGAAACAAAATAAAATTGAGTTTGACCAGAAGTATTGTATCTCAAACTCTCACCACTAAAAATAGTTGCCAAGCCAAATAAGTTAACAATTCCATCGACTAAATAGCGATCGCACCAGTAAACTAGCTGAGAAACTAGACCAACTACGGAGACAATGGTGAGGCGATAAAATTTTTCTGTGTAAAGGTCGTAAGCAAAAAAGTCTTGTACTACTTTGGGTTTTAGCTGAATTGGTTTGGCAATCTTGTCGTTGAGATAAATAAAGCTAGCCGTACCCGCGCCGACTATGGTGGCAATAGTTAAAGCACCTGCGATATTTAAATTCAACTCCGACAAGGGAGTCAGTAAACCCCATCGATAGAAAATAATCGGTACGTGTAAAGCCCAACCCAGACCAAAGGTCATCGGTAAAACTAAACTCCACAAACTTTCAGGCGATCTAACTGTCATCTGCTTGGTTTTACCACCAAAAATCAAACAAAATTCCCGAGCTAAACTAAAAGCTGTCAAGGTATTGACAATTAGCATCACCCCCACTAGAACGGGACGAGTCGGCAAAAGATTAGTTGCCATTTCTGTCAGCGTCCAAAAACATCCCAGAGGTGGAAAAGCAACTAAAGCAGCAGCACCAACTAAATAACAAATGCCCGAAATCGGACGACGCGACCACAAACCGCCATATTGGGTCAGATCTTGAGTGATAGTGTTTAAAACCACCCCGCCAACACTCATAACTAGTAATGACATGGCGATCGCATAGGTGAATAATAGTTTTAAGGCGGTAACGTCTTGTTGTGTTCCTACCGCAATAAAGACCAGTCCCATATAAGCACTGACAGAATAGGAAAGAGAACGCTTAATATCTATCTGGGCGATCGCAATTAAACCCGCACCAATTGCCGTAGTTGCCCCTACTGCAATCATAAAATTAGAAGCAAAAGTAGATAAAGCCAACACTGGCTTTAATTTAATCAAGACCCAAGCACCAGTAGAAACTACGATCGTGTTTCTCAGAATTGTCGCTGGCATCGGCCCTTCCATTGCCTCATCTAACCACAGATGTAGGGGAAATTGGGCGCATTTACCCAACGGCCCAGCAATTAATGCCAAACACAGTAAAGTCGCTACAGTCGGGTCAATGGTGGTAGTTTTTGCCCATTCAGCCAATTCTGTATAGTTCCAAGATCCAGCCAAGGGTAATAAAGCTACAACTCCCATCAACAGAATTAAGTCCCCTACCCGCTTGGTTAAAAAGGCATCTCTCGCCCCCGTGACGACTAAAGACTGGTTAAACCACAGACCAATTAATAAATAAGTACCCAGGGTCAAAATTTCTAAGACCACATAGCTAAAGAAGAGAGAATTACACAACACCAAGGTACACATCCCCGCTTCAAATAAAGCCAGTAGTGAATAAAAGCGCGCCCACCCCCAATCCATCTCCATATAGCCAATAGCATATATTTGGGCAAATAGATTTAGACCAGTAATTAAGATTAATGCCCCAATATTGACTGTAGAAATTTCAATATCAAAAGTAATATTCAGATCGGCAGCTTGAAGCCATTGGAATGATAAATATTGAACTGGTTGCTGCCAAATTTCCCTCAGTGCCAAAATGCTGTGAACTAAGCCGATGAAGGTCATTAAGATATTAATATATCCAGCAGGTCTCGGCCCAGTATTGCGAATAATTCCAGGCGACCAAGGAATAGCTAGAACTGCACCGACCAGAGCATATATAGGAACTAGCCAAATGCTTTGATTAAAAATCTCACTCATAAAATAAATATTTTGTTATTCTTGCTTTGGATAGATTGGGTTTTATATATCTAGAGATGATTATAGTATTTAATCTATGAAAAAAAAATATGATTGCTTTATTCAAATGATAAGGAAAGGCAAACATCTGACTTGGAAGAGATTGGACAATCTTACTCTCGATAAAAACTAGCTAAAATTTCTTGCAGTCTTTGGAAAAGCTCAACTGATGCCTCAATCTCGTCTTTTTTAATCGAAACGCTTTCGACATTGATTCCCAAAGGAATTGTCCCAGGCTGGAGGGTGGCTAGAATCTCTTTTAGGGCTGCACTACAAACTTCAAGAGATTTTTGGACTGGAGATTGAGCTGAGAAAATTTCTCGTTCGACTTCTGAAGGAAAATTTACTCCCAACCATTTTAAAAAGTTTAAAGTCTTGGGATATCCGCAGGGAGCAAAAGTTAAAATAATGCGGGCGGGAGAGAGATCTAGTTTTTGGCACTGCCGAGCATAATCTTGAAGTAGTTGGATTGTTGCTTGGGGCTGATAGACTACCTGAGACGTAAAAAATTGCATCCCCCAACCAGATTTTTCAATTAATTTAAGATGTTCGTTGCCCTTACTAAGATGGCGTTCGGCAATGGTTACGCCACCAAAGATAAAATCATATTGGTGGTTAGCAGTCATTTGAGCAGCTTGGAATAAGCTTAGCCTTGGATAGGTCATTTGGGAGCTAGAACCACCGACAAAGGTAAGATAGCGCAGATTGTACTGTTGCCAAGAGCGATCGAGCCAGGCGGGAAAGTCTGCTTTTGGCTGATGAACGACGCATTTATAATTAATAATTTCTTTGCCCGTTAAATCATGGATAATTTGAGCATATTCTCTGGAATCGACGACTGGAGAGAAAGGAAAAGGTCTTTCTTTTTGATTCCTGCCTGATTCCTCTTGAAGATCGTAAATATTAATAGCATCTAAGTCTAAATCGGATAATCTTGCCGTTAGCTTTTTGGCGATCGCCTGAAGTTTTTCGGCTGATGAACCCTGGCGTGGAGGGGTAGTGCTATAAAGATATATTCCTCTAGAGCGCTCGAGCAGTTTTGATTTTAATTCCATGTTATGAATGTTATAACAATTCGATTCCAGTTACGAAAATTATTATCTTGTGTAGAGATGTAGCATATTACGTCTCTACGGTCATTGGTCATTGGTCATTGGTCATTGGTCATTGGTCATTGGTCATTGGTCATTAGCATTACTGGCGTGGCAAGCCTAAAATAGTTCAATAGATTCAACTGAACAACCCCAAACAAATAACTCTCTTTGCGCCTCTGCCCCCGTATGCGATGGGGACTTGTCCTCGTCGCTTTGAGGATAAACGTCTTTGCGTGAGACAAATCTAATCCATCAAATTAAGCTTGACACGCCACTAGCAAAGATCGAATGACCACAAGTTATTTGTGTCAACCCTACCGACCTATTACCTATTATCGCTTCAAAGCAATTGTGCGATCGCCTGTTTTCAAGTCGCCATTGGAAATTAATTAATGGACACAGCAGTAGAAAAAGCGAGCGCACTTCTCCTTCACAACATCCTCAAACTTTTGGCTTAACTTTGAGGTGAACCTAGAACAGTAGCACTACACAACTGTTCCCAACAGGAGAAAAGGAATCAGTTGTGATGCGATCGCTGCTCAGTAATGAATCAAGAAAGGAGAAATAATTATGGATAGGACAAGAATAAATGAGTTTATCGTTGGTTTGATTTGGTTTCTAGTACTGATTATCGTGACTACAATTCTGGTGCTTATTTCTTGGAATATGTTTATGCCAGATCTGTTTGGTGCGATGAAGATGAACTTTAGAAATGCTCTCGGCTTAGTAATTTTGGTAGCTACAGTATCGAGACTAATCTATCACGGATTAGGTGGTCGTCACTTCTGGCTGCCTACTAAAAGATCTCCTAGAGAACAGCTTACAACTAATACTCCAATAAACCAACCTTCTTAATTATTGGAAATTTCTTAGGGATACATTTATCGGGTAAGATTATCGCCTTAATGTTATTCCCTCTACGAGAAATGACCCCAGAATCAGCATGGAATGAGAAACTATTGCGCTTTTCCTTTTGGTCGATTAACGGGGGATTAGTAGCAATGCTAGTTTTTGGCTTAATTCCCAGTGGCTTTTATCAGTTAGTTGCTTCGGTCAATTACGGTACTTGGTATGCCCGCAGCGCAGAGATAATTAATAGTCCTTGGATGCACGGAACAGTATGGCTGCGAATGCCTGGAGATATTCTCTTTGCTTTGGGTGCTGTAGCTCTATTTATTTTTACTCTTCGCGCTGTAATTAGCATTTTTTCTAGCTGGCGATCGCCAGCGTCAGACTCTTTTCCTTTAGTGAATTAATAAAAGCAAGATAGATCATGTTTAAATTAACACTCGATCCCAGAAAAATTAGAGAAGATGATTTTCCTGCCACTGCTTCCACAGCAGAAAAACTTAAATTTTTACTCAATTACGCAGTACTAGCACCATCAAGTCATAATACCCAGCCTTGGAAGTTTAAACTAGTTAATAATGCGATCGAACTATATGCAGACAAAACTCGCGCTTTAGCCATAGCCGATCCAGACGGTCGCGAACTAACTATAAGTTGTGGTGCAGCCTTATTTCATCTCCGCATTGCCATGCGTCATTTTGGCTATGGAGATATAGTAGAAATCCTACCAGAGCAGAATAATCCTCATTTATTAGCGCGAATTTGTCTGGGCAGCAAAAGAATTACCAAGCTAGAAGAAAACTTTTTATTTCGGGCAATTCCACGACGGTGTACTAATCGGTTTTCTTTTGATGAGTGCCAGCTTCCAGGATCGCTAATCTCAGAATTAGAATCAGCTACCAGTGCCGAGGGTAGTTGGTTAGAAATAAAGACTCAAGTTATTCCCGAAGTCCATCGTCAAACAGTTATTAATCTAATTGCTCAAGGCGATCGCTTGCAAATGGCAGATCCTCTGTTTCGTAGAGAATTAGCACAATGGATTCGCTCTGGCAACAATCCCAAACACGATGGAATACCCGCCTACGCTCAAGGATTAGACGCAAGATTTGATGCGATCGCGCCTTTAATTGCTTTTACCGTTCGTTCCTTCGATTTAGGTAAAACCCAGTCAGATAAAGACTGTCAACTAGCCGAACAAGCTCCCGTTTTGATGCTGATCGGTAGCCAAGACGACTGTCCCCAAGCCTGGATAGATACGGGAGAAGCCCTTGCACACCTGCTATTAAGAGCCAGAGTTGATGATGTCTGGGCATCTTTCTTTAATCAACCAATCCAAATTCCCCAATTGCGATCGCGCCTGCGAGCTTTGTTTCCCCACAATGGCTATCCTCAAATTCTACTCCGCCTCGGTTATGCCCAAGAAGCTCAACCAACCCCCAGAAGAAGTGTAGATGAGGTCTTAAATGAAGTCGGTATAGGGAGCAAGGGAGCAGAGATAGGGGAGATAGGGAGATAGGGGAGATAGGGAGATAGGGGAGATAGGGAGATAGGGAGAAGCAATAACTACTAACTACTTACAGACAAGGCATGCCTTGTCTCTCCTAACTCCGAACTCCTAATTCCAAATTCCGAACTAAATCATAGGAGAAGTATAAACATGAATTGGCGAAAAATCAGGATTTTAATTCTAGCTTTTCTAGCAACTTTTTTACTGGTCTTAGTTACTGGAGTTGCTGTTGCAGAAAACGAAGCTGATGTTCAAATAATCAAAATGGGTGCTGATGTCACGGTTGCCGAAAAACAAGTAATGACAGACGCAGTAGCTATTGGTGGTGATGTCACTGTTCTCAATGAGGGACGGATCGCTAACGATGCGGTAGCCATTGGCGGGAATATTGTCCTCAAGGAAAATGCTCGTGTTGATGGAGATGCGGTAACTATTGGCGGAGAGATTATTAAAGAGTCAGGGGCGATGGTAGGAGGAGATGAAGTAGTCGTGTTTAGCAATGCCAAAGTGCTATTCGATCGCTTTGGTTTGTTGGGAACTGTTTATTTGACTAATGTTTTATTCTCTTTAATTTCCTTGGTAGTTATCTTGGCTTTTGGCGTGTTTTTATTGTTATTGCTTCCAGGTCATATTAAAAGCATTACTGCCACCATGCACCAACATCCCTTTAAAAGTGGCATCTGGGGTTTGGGCGGTATCGTCGGGATCACCCTATTTATTGCTTTGTTTGCAGGTAGTATTTTTGGTTTTTTACTAATTCCAGTCGCTAATTTAGCCTTTGCTGTTGCGGGTTTGCTCGGTGCGATCGCTACTGGACTTTGGATTGGTAAAAAAGTTCTCCCTTCTGGAGACAAAGCGTTTATTCCTTTCTTAGTGGGAATGTTAATTTTAGGCATTATTGGTCTAATTCCCCTGGCTGGAGGATTGATTATTTTGATGCTTAATTTATTTGGTTTTGGTGCGGTTTTATTGTCGCGAGTCGGCACAGTACAACCAGAGACAATTAAAAAACAATTTGACCAACTTGAAGGTTCGACTCAGCCAACAGGAGGGTAATTTTTTCATTAAGGTAGGAGATGGAGGAGAAGGAACGGGAAATGAGGAACAAGGAACGAGGAAGAAGGAAGATGGGAACTTAGGGGCTTGGGGAGATAGGGGAGAAGCAACTACTAACTCCGAATTCCAAAGAAGCAAATTTTATGCGATTAGAGCAAACTAGAGAGTTTAACGAAAGTTAAAAATTTCAGATATAGCTCAAATTAGATGTATACTGAGAGGGTACAAAGTTATATAAAAACTCCTTGCTGTCATTTTCTTAACCAAAAGAATAACTTCTACAGATAGACATCGAGGAGTGGGAATTTTAGAAAAAGTTACCTTTGGCTGGAATGATTTTCAACTTTTTCTATAGCTCTATGCTCTTAACATAGTCAACCAAAATGAATAACAATAGCACGCTGCAATCTAACGATGATGTAACTATTAATGACGTTGAAGAGGAAATTACCCATGATTTTATTGTTTCTACCTTAGACGACGAAAATGATGGTGATTTTAGTGCAGGGGATTTATCTTTACGAGAAGCGATCGCCCTGGCTAATCAGCAAGAAGGCTCAGATACAATTACTTTTGACGAGAGTTTAAGTGGTGGTACGATTAGCTTTGATAGTTCTTTAGAACGCAATCTAAATATTGATGAGTCCGTATCAATTTCGGGTTTGGGTCAAGACAATCTTACCCTTGACGGTGGTTTTATTTTTAATATTGCCCAAGCAGATAATGAGGTTACTATTGATGGCTTAAACCTGATTGGCGGTACGATTGACAACTCTGGCAATTTAACTTTTAGCAACAGTACTATCAGTGAAACGCTAAATATTGAAGCTTCTTCAGATTATTACGCAATCATTAGTCGAGGAAACGCAAACATTATTGATTCTACAATCAAAGATAATAACGGCGGTTCTAATGTTGGAATTGTAATTGAAGCTGGAACAGCAACTATTGAACGGAGTGCAATTACAGGAAATGATTCTACTGCTTATGCACAGTCAGGAGTTATTATTTACCCTGAAACCACAGTAGATATCATTAATAGTACCATCGCCAACAACCGAGCCAGATCGAATGCAGGAATTGAGAACGCAGGTGGTACGGTTAATATAACTAACAGTACTATCGCTAATAATAGTGGTGGTTTGGGCAGTGGAGGTGTCAAGAGCTTTCTGCCTGATGGTGTTGTTACCATAACAAGTAGCATTATTGCCAATAACACTGGCTATCGAGGCACTGGGGATGTGTCCGATGATGGAATATTTATTAGTGGTGGTAATAACTTAATTAGCAATGGCGATGATGCAGAAGGTTTTGTTGATGGAGTCAATGGCGACATTGTTGGTAGTAATGGCGACGATCCAGAAAATCCTCAAAACGATTTATTAATCGATCCGCAACTGGGAGAGTTACAAAACAATGGCGGTTCAACTGAGACGATCGCCTTACTAGATGGTTCTCCCGCTATTGATGCTGGAAGCAACCCCAATAACCTAGAAACCGATCAAAGAGGAGAAGGATTCGATCGCACCGTAGGTAACGGTACGGATATTGGGGCTTATGAGGTGCAAGAAACTGGTGGAGAAATTCCCGATGAATTGATTGTTTCTACCCTAGAAGATGAAAACGATGGTGACTTTAGTGCGGGAGATCTTTCTTTACGGGAGGCGATCGCTCTTGCTAACCAACGAGAAGGCGCAGATACGATTACTTTTGAGAGTGGTTTGAATGGTAGTATCATCCTCTCACAAGGAGAACTGCTCGTTGAAGACCCTGTAATCATCAATGGTTTAGGTGCGGAAAATACAATTATTGACGGTAATAATAGCAGTCGTGTTTTCAGGATCGATGATGGCAATTCTGAGACAGATATCGATGTCACTCTAGATGGAGTTAGCGTTACTAATGGTTTTGTTGCTGAGGAAACAACCTATAGTGTTGGTGGTGGTATTCTTAACCAAGAAAACCTAACTATAGTTGGCAGCATTGTTACTAATAATAGTGCTGAAGATCCGACTGAGGGAGTTTTTACCTCCAGGGGTGGCGGTATTTATACTACTGGAAATACTCAAATTAACGACAGCATTATCACTGGTAATAACGGTATATTTGGTGGCGGTATCTATTCTCTTTCTGCAACCGTAACTATCACCGATAGCACCGTAAGTAATAATTATGCGGGATTTGTAGGAGGTGGATTATACAATAATGATACGGAACTAAATTTAAACAGCAGTATCATTACTGGTAATGAAGCTAGCTTTGCTTATGGTGGAATTGGCTTAAAAGACTCTACAGGAAACATTACCTACAGCACAGTCAGCGATAATATTGCCCTCAACGCTTCCTCTGGAGGAATCAATCTCAGCAATTCTGCGGTTAACATCAGCTATAGTACGATTAGCGGTAATGCTGCCCAAAGGGGTAATGGCGGTGGAATTGGTGTAGGTAATGATTCTACGGCTAATATCAGCAATAGCACGATCGCCAACAACAACGCCAGCGATAATGGTGGTGGAATTAATGCCGAACTCTTATCTACTACCAATATTACTAACAGCACCATCAGTGGTAATGCTGCTGACAACCAAGGTTCTGGTATTTATCAACGACCAGATTACTTCGTCGAGTATGATGGCAGTACTGTCTCTGGCGGTATAGTAACTATTACTAGCACCATCGTTGCAGACAACGCCAACAATCGAGATCTAGATGGCGATCGCGTAAATAGTAACGGCAATAATTTAATCGGTAATGGAGATGGTATCGATGGTTTTGTCGATAGCGATCTTGTCGGTACAGTAGATAATCCAATCGATCCGCGACTGGGAGAACTACAAGACAATGGTGGTGTAACCGAAACCATCGCTCTATTAGAAGATTCTCCGGCAATTGATGCGGGTAGTAATCCAGATAACCTGGAAACCGATCAACGGGGTGCAGGATTCGATCGCACTGTGGGTAACGGTACGGATATTGGGGCATATGAAGTCCAAACCACTAGCAGCGAAGATGAAATCATCGGTACTCCCGATAATGATTTTCTGCAAGGTAGCAATGAAGGCGATCGCATTTTCGGTCTTGACGGCGCGGACTTCCTTGACGGTTTAGATGGCGACGATTTCTTAAGCGGTGGCGATGGCAACGATTATCTTCAAGGAGGTGACGGTTCTGACTCCATCGAGGGCGACGCTGGCAGCGATCTGATTAGTGGTGGTGATGGCAACGATCTGATTAGTGGTGGTGATGGTAACGAGCGCGTTTTTGGTAATGATGGCGCAGATACTATTGATGATGGTGCGGGCAACGATGTTCTTTTTGGCGGTGATGGTGAAGATGTCTTTCTGGCTTCTAATTCAGGTAACGACTCATTTACTGGCGGAAGCGATGGTGATGTTTATGTCTACGATCTCAATCCTGATGCTGGTTTCTTCGATCGCGATCGCCTTCTTGATTTCGACCAAAGTGAAGACAAGATTGCTTTTCGTCCCTTGGTTAGCGATCGCGAATCCTTAGATAACTTTGACGATCTAGATACTGACGGTTCGGGCATCTTAGACGAACCCGACGATCGCGTTACTATCCTTTTCGGTTCTACTATAGTTGATTTCTCTGACTTCTTTGGACGTTCTGATGGTAGCGATACAATTACGCTAGTCGGAATAACCAATTTAGACAGTAGCAATTTTCTATTTAATGAAACCGTAGTCGGTACTGAATTTGGCTAATCGATCCCAATCAAACTCCACCTAGAAACTGTCTTGACCAACGCTCAGAGATTACTCTCCCAATACTGTTCGGTTAACAAAGTTATGTGTTGAGACAAGCAGGGGGAGCAGGACAAAGGCTTTAGCCGCATGTAGCAGGGGGAGAGGAAAATAAGACTTATCCGAACAGTATTGATTACTCTCCCGTGAAACGACGGAGTAATCTCTGACTTTTTAAAGTGGGCTTATTTTCAATTCCCCTACTCTCACATTAGTCTATTCCCCCTCCAGGGGATGAGTATTTTTTATTAATCAAAACTACGCTACTATCAGCAGTGGTATCGATAATTGGCTCAAAATCTTTTAGATTCTGTCGCCAGTGACCTTAATTAAAGAAATCAGACCATGACTAAACGAAAAAACTCATCCAACCGAGGTATTTCTCCATGGCAATCCCACAAAATGAAACAAATCATCATCGATCGCTGGCAAGAAATTTGGACGGTAGTTGAAGCGAGAAATAAAACTAGAACCACTGACTCAATTCAATAAAAGCCTAGTTGTTCAAAAAAGCGATCTCTACTATCGATGCAATTAGTCGAGCTTTACAGTGAAGCGATCGCGTTCGATTAATTTGCGACTTTTAGTAAAAAAGCTCTTAGTAAAAAAGCTCTAATTAGCGTTAATAATAGTTACTATTGCGTTACCATAGAAAGCAAACTATGTAAATAAAAATACAATTTTTGTAAAAAAATGTAATTTTAGTCAATATATGTTTACAATGGGAGTAGCGTTTTCACAAATAAACGTTTTTCATCTAATTGCACGATAACTTATTGGAAGATCACTTATGCCATTCACAATTGACTCAGCACGTAACATATTTCCCAATACCTTATCTGCTGATGCCGTACCAGCCTTGATCGCACGATTTAATCAGCTAAGTGCAGAAGATCAACTCGCTTGGATTTGGTTTGCATATTTGGAAATGGGTAAAACTATTACCGTTGCTGCTCCTGGGGCTGCTAATATGCAGTTTGCCGAACCAACTTTAGACGAAATCAAAAAGATGAGTTTCCAAGAACAATCTCAGGTAATGTGCGACCTTGCTAACCGTGAAGACACGCCAATTTGTCGTACTTATGCTACTTGGACTCCCAACATTAAACTTGGTTTTTGGTATCGATTGGGAGAATGGATGGAACAAGGAATAGTAGCTCCCATTCCAGAAGGATATAAGCTTTCTGCTAATGCCAACGCGGTATTGCAAAGTTTGATTGGCATGGAATCTGGTCAACAGATTACAGTATTGCGTAACACCGTAGTCAATATGGGATTCGATCCTAGCAAAATGGCTAACTTTACCAGAGTTAGCGAACCTGTTGCTCCTCCTACGGAAATGTCTAAGCGCACCACAGTGGCGATCGCAGGGGTAACTAATCCCACAGTTTTGAGCTACATGAACTTGTTAAATGCCAACGATTTTGACGAGTTAATTAAGCTATTCGCCGAAGATGGCGCATTACAACCTCCTTTCAAAAGACCGATTGTTGGTAAAGAGGCGATCCTCAAATTCTTCAAAGAAGAATGTTCCAATCTCAAACTAGCTCCTGAGCGCGGTATCGTCGAACCAGCACAAGATGGTTATACTCAAATCAAAGTTACAGGAAGTGTCCAAACTCCTTGGTTTGGTGCTGGTGTCGGTATGAATATATCCTGGCGATTTTTACTTGATTCGCAAAACAAAATTTTCTTTGTGGCGATCGATCTATTGGCATCTCCCAAAGAGTTACTCAATCTAGCTCGCTAATTAGAGTCTGACAATTGTTGCTAATAATACTTTCGAGGTCATCACCATGGAAAATCAAGAAAACAAATTTGGCTTTACTCGATTTGCAGAAGTTTGGAATGGTCGCTTGGCAATGTTGGGATTTATTATTGCTGCTGCCACTGAATATTTTACTGGGCAAGGTATTCTCAGCCAAATAGGTTTAATGTAGGTTTGACTTGACATTGCATTTGTCTAATTTACTTTCCTAATTAAAAAACACTTTTCTTAAGATGAGCCGATTGCCAAAAATACCAAGCGATCGGCTATTTTTTTTGTTAATAGTTAATAGTTAATCTTGCAATTTATTGAAATTAAGCTAAAAAAAATTAGATTATTTCAGTTTTGGATTTTTGTCAGAGTAAAAAATTAAAAATTATCTCGAGCGATTTAATAGAAAACTTAAACTTTTTTTAGATTTAATTTATCCAACTCAAGATATTATTAAAGATAACAATCAAAAGGAGCTATATCTTTTGCTGGCTATTAGTAATTTTTTCTTAACCTTTACAAGTGGATTCACTTCAATTAACCAATCCACTCTATCTCATTCAACTTTTAGATATATACTTTTTAAATTTAAGCGTGAAATGAGACAAGAAAATTAAGAGAGATACTACCATTTTTTTCTTTCAATTAAAACAATAAACATCCACTTTTCGAGAGCGCAAATCTACATCTCTACGATCGACTTTTGGAATAAATTTTCGGAGAAATAGCAACTATGAATCTTAATTTAGTCAAACTCAACACTATTGCTTTGTTATCTTTATTCGTGGCAAGTTTTGGTAATAGTGGGAGCGCGCAAAATAGTCAAGCCACTTTAAACCTAGTCGCCAACGGCGAAGATTTCGTACGTCAGGGTTTTGTTACCAAAGATGGTTGGACGATGAATTTCGATCGCCTGGATGTCAATTTAAGTGATGTCACCGCATATCAGATAGACGGAACATTTGAACCTACAGACGGAGATACACTCGATAGTCTCAACTATCAGGAAAAAGTTTCTTTACTCGATACACCTCAAGTTGTCGATTTAGCCCAGGGGGAAGCAGATGCCGAACCAATTCTGGTAACCAATAAAGAAGTCGCCCCTGGATTTTATAATGCGATGGCTTGGAAAATTGATACTGCGGAGGCAGACTCTTCCCTAGCGGGTAAAACAATGGTTTTACAGGGTACGGCAACCAAAGACGAGCAAGTTGTTAATTTTGATATTAGTTTAAATCGCCCCATACAATATCTTTGTGGTGAATATGTAGGAGACGAGCGCAAAGGCATCATTCAAGCAGAAGAAACAGGGGAACTAGAAACAACCTTTCACTTCGACCATATTTTTGGTGACAATCAAACCAGTCCAGATGATGCTCTTAATGTAGATGCCTTGGGTTTTGAGCCTCTAGCACAATTAGCATCGAGCGACAGTTTAACTGTAGATGATGCTACTCTCACTCAAGAATTATCTGCCGAAGATCAGGAAAAATTAACCAAAGCCGTCATTGGTCTGGGTCATGTAGGGGAGGGTCATTGTGCGGTTATTGAATAATTAAAAAGGCGATCGCTTTAGTGAGAGTCGATGAAATTGCTCTGGGATAATAATACCAATTCTCATGTATTAACAAGAGACTTCGTAGTGGCGTGGCAAGCCTAAAATAGTTCAATAGATTCAACTGAACAACCCCAAACAAATAACTCTCTTTGCGCTTTCGCGCCTTTGCGAGAGACTTTTCTAATTCCTCAAATAAAGCTTGACACGCTACTACGCTCTATTTTCCTATGAGTTATGAGCGTGCTTCCATAATCCATATTACCGTCTAAAAAATTTAACTTAAATAAATTTCTTATTAGTTATTAGTCGTTCGTGGTTATCTAGACATTCAAAAATGCGATCGCGCTTCTCACTTACAGTCAACTCGCTTCAATAATGTCTAATAGCAATATAGCAATAGTCTTTTGCACATTTTAGTTTAAAATGACAATTATTATCATTTGCTGCCAATCGATTTGTGTGTGAGGAAAATGAAGAATACTATCAATACAATAGCCTCGATTATTTTGGCAACCTCAGCAACAGGAATCTCTAGTATTTCCGTTCGAGCCGAGGTCAAACAAAACAGAGACAACAGTATCGGTCAAATAACCAACGTCAATCAATTGCGTGATATTTCCCCTACAGACTGGGCCTATGAAGCACTACGTAGTCTAGTAGACCGCTACGGCTGTATTTCAGGATTTCCCAATCAAACCTATAGAGGTAGTCAACCTCTGTCTCGTTATGAATTTGCTGCGGGATTAAACTCTTGTTTGAATCAAATTGAACGTTTAATCGCTTCTCAGGGTTCGGTAGCTCAAGAAGACATTAATACTATTAACCGACTCAGCCAAGAATTTGAGGCGGAATTAGCGATGTTAGGGGGAAGAATCGATGAATTAGAAAGTCGGACTGCACTACTCGAAGACAGTCAATTTTCCACTACTACCAAACTAGCAGGAGAAGCAATTTTTGGCATAGCTAGCGTGGTTGGGGGTTCCAACGATGATGGAGATGAAGCCACCGATGACGAAATCGATCGCGTCCCCGTATTTGGTTATCGCACTCGTTTAGAATTAGAGACTAGCTTTACTGGAGAAGATTTGCTATTTACTCGCTTGTCTACGGGGAATTTTCCCGAATTTTCCGAAACAACAGGAACGTTTCAAGGAGAAATCGCTTTTGCCGAACCAGCAGATAGTGACTTAGGTTTAGAAGTCCTATTCTACGATCGCCCCATTGGCGAAAATACTAATGTTTTAATTGGTGCTGCGGGTTTAGCAGCCGATGACATTGCCAATACCGTCAGTATTTTAGATGGTGATGGCGGTAGTGGTGCGATTTCGGCTTTTGGTACTCGCAGTCCGATCTATCTACCGCCTGGTGAAACAGGTTTGGGGATTATTCATAGTTTTGGCGAGATTTTAGAACTCAGTGCGGGTTATTTAGCAGGAGAAGCTAGCGATCCTGACGATGGGGCGGGTTTATTCGACGGATCTTATAGTGCGATCGGTCAACTAACCATTACTCCCTTAGAGAAGCTTACGGTGGCGTTAACTTACGTCAATGCCTACAATCAGAGCGATACGGGAGTAGGTAGCGATTTAGCCAATATTCAATCGTTAACCACACCAGAAGAAGATGCCGATCTATCACAACCAGGGGTGTTTGAAGCTGGCGTGCCAACATCGAGTAATTCCTATGGCGCACAGTTTTCCTTTGCCCTAAACGATCGCATTGTAATTGGCGGTTGGGGTGGCTTGAGTAAAGTTAGAACTTTAGAAGCTTTTAATGCTGACGGACAGATTATCGGACGCGGAACTCAGGATATCTGGAATTGGGCAGCTACCTTGGCTTTTCCCGATCTCGGTAAGGAAGGCAGCTTGGGGGGAATTATCGTCGGCATGGAACCTTGGGTAGCCGAATCAAGTCTTGATGTGGAAGGGTTTGACGAAGACGAAGAAACATCTTTGCACGCGGAAGCGTTCTATCAATATAAGCTCAACGATAATATCGCTATTACTCCAGGAGTGATTTACATTAATAACCCCGATAACAATGAAGACAACGACGACCTGTTTATCGGTGCTTTGCGAACTACCTTTAGTTTTTAATCGTTAAGGCGATCGCCTTGAGCATTAAAGTCGTGTTATTTATGGGTGGGATGACGATGAGCTTAACAGAAGTCGCTACAAAATAGTGGTATATTTGATGGCAAAATAGAATTAACCAAATTAACTTTCTCAAGCTCAAAATAGCTGTCATGGAGCAATGGTTTAACCTATTAATTAAAGTCGCCCAGCCAATTCTCACGACTTTAGCTTATACGGGAACGAATATTTTTTTAGATACGATTCAAAGTGAAGTCAAAAATCAGCAAAAGAGACAAACTACAATGGCTTTAAAGAGTTTGGGAATCAAACAAGAGAAGATTGCTCTCGCTCAACAAGTCATTAACAATAGTACAGATTTAATCTTTGAGTTAGATGAATTGGAAAATGCCTCAATCTTGTCACCCCAGCATTTGGTTGATGGTTATTCAGTACTAAATGAACGGAATTTTGGCAGACAATTAACTCAAAAGACAGAACGAACCGCTTTAAATTTCCCAGAAAGCAAAAAAAGCTTAGAATATTGGCCTCTTCGATTACTACCCAGTCAACTAATTCATTCTCGGCTCGAAAAGCAACCGATTCCATTGAGAATTATCATCGCTCCTCCCCATGAAAATGTACCGGAGTTTAAGTCGCTTGGTATAGAAGTCACAGAAATAGAGCGAGTATTAGCACAAAACTTACGAGAATTTCTCGGTCAAAATTACTCTTCCCAATGTTCCCTCAGACCGACAGAGTTTTTGGGAAGAGCTTGGAATAATCATTTTCATGGTGAAGCTAGTATTAAAACTTTATTTGGAGTTTTACCAACAGAGCCAACTTTGATTTTAGAAACGGCAATTGAAAATGATTATATTATTGTTCGTTTAGCTTATTGGGGAAGTCAGCAAAAACAATACTGCTATGAAACTCTCTTAAAATTACCCTATCGCCATCTTCTCGAAACCTCAATTAAAGCCAGGGCTTTTAGATGGAAGGAAACCAAAAATAAGCTTTTAGCATTGGGGAAATCTCCTGAAGTAATAACCAAATTAGGAGGAGATAACGAGCTTAATCTGACTATTCTCGAAGAAGTAGCTGAATTACAAGCAGCAGGTATTGCAACTGAAGAATTAAGTTTTACCTATCAAGTTAATCGTCAAGATTTTACCTATATCTGTCAATTTTTAAGTATCTGTCAATGTCTAGTTGCTGGTTGGGTAACGGATATTCACTATTTAATGGAAAATAACACCACTCCTAATTTATCTGAATGGCTGCCACAGATGCTCGGTGAATCTGAATTTTTGCCAGATACTATTCGTGCCAGCATCACTATTTATCAAAAAGTATTGCAAGTATTAGTTAAAGAAAGACCTAATTACATTCCTCACCTAAGTTTAAAATTGGCTCGCAGCCTCCTGTCGCTAGATGCGTCTCTGGCTCAAGAGCAAATCGATTATTCATGGCAGCATTGGCTGCACCAGCTTCAATTATCGCCAATTTCAGTTCGAGAAGGATTAGATATTGATACAATTCAAGCTACTTTTTCCAAAAGTGATTGGATTTATTTGATTGAACTGCAAACTTGCTTATCTTTATTCGACGACAGTGCCAGGATTGCACATATACAAGAACCACTGGCTCGACTCTGCGATCGCGATTCTAGCACTTATGCTCAAAGGGTCGAACATTTCGCCCTCGATTACACTGTCACCGCAATTTCTGGTCGAGTTTGCTGTTTGTGGCTCGACTCAACCAATTTTAAGCTAATTAGTAAAAGTACCAACAAAACTCTAGATCTTTGGCAGTTAAAGCGCAGACAAGTTCAATTAACTCCTACTCATCAATTAAGAGGATATTCTGGTCAGGCGATCGCTGTTACCTTAAGTCTCGATGGAGATAGATTAGTCTGTAGCGATACAACCGCCAAAAGAAGCTATCTTAGAATTTGGAATCTGCAAACAGGAAAACTAGAAAGCACTTTATTCGGTCACAAACAGAGCATTCAATCTCTGGCAATTAGTTCTGGAGATCCGAAGGCTAGGCGCCAGCGTAATCGTCCTTTCCTTGCCAGTGGCAGCCATAAAATCAAATTGTGGGATTTACAAACGGGAGAACCTTGGCTGACTCTATTCGGCCATAAACAATGGGTTTACGCTCTGGCGATCGCTCCTAATGGTAAAACTTTAGTTAGTGGTAGTGAAGATAAGACCATTAGAATTTGGCATTTAGCAACAGGAGATTTGATCCAAACTCTAACAGGTCATCAAGCAGCAGTGAGAGTAATTGCGATCGCGCCTGACGGTCAAACAATTATTAGTGGTAGTGAAGATCGCACCATTAAATTGTGGGATATCGAGACAGGTAAGTTATTATGCACCCTAACAGGACATACAGGAGGTATTTGTACTCTCGCGATCGCTCCTAATGGTAAAACTTTAGTTAGTGGCAGTGAAGACAAGACGATAAAAATTTGGCATTTTGAAACTGGAGAACCGCGCCAAACCCTGAGCGGACACGAAAAAACTGTCAGAACTTTAGCAATTCATCCTAACGGACAAACTATAGTCAGTGGTAGCGACGATCGGACAATTAAATTTTGGCGAATTATTTAACCGTTGGGGAGTTTGAGGGGCTATAAGTACATGCGGCGAACTATGCGCCTTTGTGCGCTGTATTTGAAAAATCAGCGTCGGGATACATGGACACCTCAAGCATATCAGTAGAGCGACCGAATAAGTTTTTCAAACAGAGCTATGGTAGGCTGAAAGTGCTGCAAAAGCGTCTGTCAAAGAAAACTAAACGCTCTGCAAACTATTATTTTACAGTGATCGCCTGCTTAACCGAGGGCTTGCTATAGTAGAGATCTACCAGAAGAATTTTGTCTAATTGTGGAAAAAAGAGCGATAAATTTAAAATTCTATTAATTATGAATTTATCTTTTTTCGTGAATAAGGTTCAAAGTAGATTAAAAAGAGAGTATCTTTACCTGCCAATTATATCTAATTTAGCTAAAATATTTTATGAGAAGGAAGTCTCCGAATATAAAAGTCAATTACCAATTTTGAATAATAAAAATCGAGAAATTTTTGAGACTCTTCAGCAAGATGGTGCTTTTGTAACAACTGTTGAAAACTTGTCAATTCCTACAATTATAGGAGCAGTTAATGCAGCCAAGAATTTGCTATTAAACTCTCCATTAAATTCTCCAACATTAACACAAGAAATCGGTTGTAAAGGGAATTATGGAGTACCAGGAAAAACTTTACAAAACTATCCAGAGATTTTACTGTGGGGATTAGATGAACAGCTACTCGATCTTGTAGAAAACTATATTGGATTGCCCATATTTTATCTTGGTGCCGAAGTAAAACGATGTTTCCCCACTGGAGGCTTTACGGGAATTCGTAAGTGGCATCAAGATACAGAAGATTATCGTATGTTTAAAGTCATCATATACTTAAATGATGTTGATGAACAAGGTGGTCCCTTTCAATATATCCCAGAGCATAAATCAGATATAGCTAAGAAAAAATTAAAATATAGGTTTGGTTTAATTTCTGATAAATTAATGGAAAAGCATGTATCTTCTCAGGACTGGATTACTTGTCTTGGTAAACAAAATACGGTAATTATTGCTGATACATTTCGTATTTTTCACCGTGCTAAACCTCCTATCGATCGAGAGCGATTATCTCTTACTTTAACCTATATTTCTCAAAATGCTATACATTTGCGCAACAAAGATTTAAGCATTTCTACTGCTGTTAAGCATATCTGCAAAGACTTATCTAAAAGACAATTAAAATGTCTTGTTCCTTTGTAAAATTTACTAATTTTAAAATAAACAATAATTGATAATTGCGATCGCGCCTGATGGTCAAACTTTAGTTAGTAGTAGCGAAGAGCGGACAAATAAATTTAGGCAGACTATTGAGAAGCTTTTTCTTGACTAGATTTTAACCGTTGCTGAAGAACAGTCCGCATTTGCTGACGAACTTCTCTAGCCCAAATGTCAAAGTTAAAATGTTCGCTATTGGGATTAAGCGAGGTCAAAATCTTATCTGGCTGGCTTTTTTGAATCTTAGTTTTAGAGGTCATTGTTCATCCTAAATCTTTAACTTGAACTATAAAATTTCTCACTAAGATCTTATCGGAAACAAGAAGTCGCAGAAGTTAAACCCTGGTAAGTTTTTGATTAAGATTGAGCTAAATACCGAAGTAATTGCATCTGCTCGTGCTACTCTTGCTCCAGTGGGGTATAATTGGCTGGCACAACAATGAGTAATTGGTATCAATTAGAGTCCGCTGAAGTCTTGCAACAACTCAGGAGTAATGCTTCCTTCGGTTTGAGCAGCATGGAAGCAGCCCATCGTCTAGCAGAACAGGGCCCTAACGAGTTACAGGAACGAGGCAGCAAAAGTCCCTGGTTAATCCTCTGGGAGCAGCTGATTGCTCCGCTAGTAGTTATTCTGATTGTTGCTGCTTTGGTTTCAGCGTTCTTAGGTGACTATGAAGAAACCATAATTATTTTACTCATCGTCGTACTCAATTCCCTGTTGGGATTTAGTCAAGAATATCGCGCTGAAAAAGCAATGAAAGCCCTCAAGGCCTTAGCCGTGCCAAGAGTTAAGGTGCGCCGTCAGGGTCGTTGGCAAGAACTTGCTGCTCCCGAACTAGTAGTGGGAGATATCGTGCGGTTAGAAGCAGGTAATTTAGTGCCAGCCGACATCAGGTTGCTGGAGACCGCTAACCTGAGAACTCAAGAATCCTCACTCACGGGAGAATCCGAGCCGGTGGACAAAATACCTTCCGCCATCATCGGCGATAATTTGTCGATTGGCGATCGCTATAATCTAGCTTACATGGGAACTATGGTGGTCTATGGACGCGGTCAGGGGATCGTGACGGAGACGGGGATGAATACGGAGTTGGGGAAAATTGCTACCATGCTGCAAGCCGTATCCTCTGGTTTGACCCCCCTTCAGCAACGCTTAGAACAACTGGGGAAAGGTTTGGTAACTGCGACCTTAGTCCTGGTATTAATTATCTTTATCTTGGGTTTGATGCGGGGAGAAGAACTCCAGTTGATGTTTCTCACATCGGTCAGTATCGCCGTAGCAGCAGTGCCAGAGGGATTACCAGCAGTAGTGACCATCGCTCTGGCTCTAGGTTCACAACGAATGTTGAAACGGGGAGCATTAATCCGCCAACTACCTGCGGTGGAAACTTTAGGCTCGGTGACTACTATCTGCTCGGATAAAACTGGCACTTTGACAGAAAATCGGATGACAGTTTCGGTCCTCGATGTTGTCGGTCGTCGCTTAGAACTGACTTCCTATCTACCTAAGGCTTCTCCTTGGCTGGATGCCAGGGAAGAACAACCTTCCCTGCTCAACGATCGACCAGAACTAGCATTACTTTTAACTGGTAGTGCTTTGTGTAATGATGCTCAACTAGAATCAATCCCAAAGCGTTCCGACTGTTTTCAGATTGTGGGAGAACCCACTGAAGGAGCATTAGTCATGGCAGCTGCTCGTCTGGGACTGTGGAAAGCAGAATTAGAGTCTTTGTTTCCGCGAGTTGCTGAAGTCCCTTTTGATGCCCAACGCAAATGCATGACCACAATCCATCAGTTTCCCCTCAGTTCGTCTCAATTGCCTTCATCTTTACAAATTCCCTGGCAATGGTATCAACAGATGGGCAAGTTGCCTTATGTTGGCTTCACTAAAGGCGCAGTAGATAGTTTGTTAAAGATTTGTACTGAAGTCTGGGTAAACGAGCGCACTGAAATTATTACCGAGGTGTGGCACGACTATATTATAGATACCAACAACGAGTTAGCTCAACAAGGAACTCGCGTTCTGGGAATAGCTTTTCGACCGGGTTTGTCTGACCAAATTGATGGGGGCAAGAACTGGGAAAGGGACTTGATTTTTATCGGCTTGGTAGGCATGAGCGACCCAGTGCGGGGGGAAGTGCAAGAGGCAGTCCAAACTTGTATCCAGGCTGGCATTCGCCCCGTCATGATTACGGGGGATCATCCTCTGACTGCTCGATACATCGCTCGTAAACTGGGAATTTCTGTTGATGGAAAAATATTGACCGGGCAAGACTTATCTAATTTATCCATTAGGGAATTGGAAAAACAAGTCGAAGCAGTATCGGTTTACGCGCGAGTTACTCCAGAGCATAAACTGAATATCGTGCGAGCTTTACAGCATCGAGGACAGATCGTAGCCATGACTGGGGATGGAGTTAACGATGCACCAGCTTTAAAACGAGCGGATATCGGCGTAGCAATGGGTGTTACTGGTACTGATGTTGCTAAAGAAGCAGCGGATATGGCTCTTCTCGATGACAACTTCGCCACTATTGTCGCTGCGGTGAAGCAAGGGCGAATTATTTATGACAATATTCGCAAGTTCATCAAATATATGCTTAGTAGTAATACAGGAGAAATCTGGGTGATGCTAGTCGCTCCTTTTCTAGGAATGCCGTTACCGTTGTTACCACTCCAGATTTTGTGGATCAACCTGACGACAGACGGTTTACCCGCTCTGGCTCTAGGGGTAGAACCAGCCGAACGCCATGTCATGGATCGTCCTCCTTACTCTCCCAAGGAGAAAATTTTTAGCCGAGGTCTGGGCTGGAATATTATCTGGGTAGGCATTCTCATGGGTCTGGTTTCCTTAGGCACGGGTTACTGGTATTGGCTTCACGAAAATCCTGGTTGGCAAACAATCGTGTTTACCGTTCTAACTCTCTCCCAGATGGGGAATGCTTTAGCTATTCGCTCCGAACGGAACTCCCTGTTCCAAATTGGCATACTTTCCAACCTACCGCTTTTGGGAGCAGTAACCTTAACCCTGGGCTTGCAATTGGCAGTAATCTATGTTCCCTTATTACAGCAGCTTTTCCAAACCACAGCTCTTTCACTGGGAGAACTAATTATTTGTCTGGCTCTCAGTACAATCGTTTTTTGGTGTGTAGAGTTAGAAAAGTGGCTGCTTCGCCGTCGTCTGTGAAACCACGATTTTTCTAAATTAAATATCTTCTCAATCTTTGCCACCTTCCCAACGTGAGCCAATAAGTTTTTAACTTTTAACAACTAATTTTTTTTTGTGTTGGCTTCAGATTATTCTAAAAATATAGTCTTTTAATTAACTAATAAATTAACAAAAAGTTATCAAATGATTATGTTTTCTTAATTTAATCTTAATGATGAGATTAACAAGAAAGCAATCTCAACAAAAATCGATTTCCATATAAATAATCTGGGCTTATTTAAATTATTAGTGTCTAATATTTTCGTCCAAAGTTATCGGATTGTTATTGGGAAATATGGCCAGTCATCGAGTCAGTATTAGTTGATTTGAAAACTATATTTAAGCAGAAGTGTTGGAAAACACTCTACTTAAACTTTCCGTGAGTTTTTACTCAATTTGAGTGATAAAGATGATTATTTTCAACAAATCGACTCCTCTAAAATTACCTCGGAAATTTTCGCGTATTAGACAGCCCAAACTATTGTGGTGGATAGAGATCCAGACTGCAAAACCCTGTTTTATTTATTACTTTGGTCCTTTTACTAGTCCGCAAAAAGCTCTAATTTATCAGGCTGGTTACGTCGAAGACTTAGTACAAGAGAAAGCTGAGGTAATTGCTATTAAGCTTAAAAAATGCCATCCCCTGAAGTTAACTATTGGTCGCGAATCAGAATTAGATTGACAGATGATTGCGATCGAGAAAAGGAATTTATTAGAGCAAAAATATTGGAGCAAAATAATGACATTATTTCAAGACAAGTTCGTTAGTAGTCAAATTATTACAGAAGACGATCGTACGGGTTTGGGTATTCCTACCCTAAGAAGAGCGATCGCCGATAATTTACGTTATCTTCAAGGAAAAACCCCAGCTACTGCTAGTATTAACGATTATTATTTAGCCTTGGCTTATACAGTGCGCGATCGCTTATTAAATCGTTGGATTGGGACTACTCAAACTTATTTAAAGCCAGAGTTTAAAGTGGTTTGCTATCTCTCGGCGGAGTTTTTAGTCGGACCCCATTTAGAAAATAATTTAATTAACCTGGGAATTTATCAGCAAGTTGCACAAGCAGTAGAAGAGTCAGGATTAAATCTCACTGAAATCATCAACCAAGAAGAAGAACCAGGGTTAGGTAACGGGGGGTTGGGTCGTTTAGCCTCTTGCTATATGGATTCTTTAGCTTCTTTAGAAGTTCCCGCTATTGGCTATGGTATTCGCTATGAATATGGTATTTTCGACCAAGAAATCAAAGATGGTTGGCAGGTAGAGATTACTGATAAATGGCTGCAATATGGCAATCCTTGGGAAATTGCTCGCCCTGAAGCCTCAGTAAAAGTTAAGTTTGGCGGACATACGGAAAGTTATACCGACGCTGATGGCAATTATCAAGTGTGTTGGATACCTGAATATGAAGTTAAGGGAATTCCCTACGATACGCCAATTTTAGGTTACAAGGTCAATACTGCCAATACGATGCGCCTCTGGCGGTCTGAAGCTTGTGAATCCTTTGATTTTAATAAGTTCAATGTCGGGGATTATTATGGAGCAGTTGATGAAAAGATCGTATCGGAAAATCTGACTAAAGTTCTTTATCCCAACGACGAACACCTTCAAGGAAAAGAGCTGCGTTTACAGCAACAATACTTTTTTGTCTCTTGTTCTCTACAGGACATGATTCGCTTACACCTGGCTCAAAGTGATAGTCTGGATAACTTCCACGAAAAATTTGCCGCACAGTTAAATGATACCCATCCCGCGATCGCCGTAGCAGAATTGATGCGCTTGTTGCTCGACGAGCATAATTTTGATTGGGAGCGAGCGTGGAAAATCACCCAAAATACCCTGGGCTATACAAACCATACCCTGTTACCAGAGGCATTAGAAAAATGGTCTGTCGGCTTATTTGGTTACTTGCTTCCGAGACATTTAGAATTGATTTACGAAATCAATCGGCGTTTTCTGAACCAAGTCAGAATCATATATCCTAATAATAACCAGAAGCTGGCAAATCTGTCTTTAATTGATGATAGTGGCGAAAAATACGTCCGTATGGCGCATTTAGCTTGTGTTGGCTCCCATGCGATTAACGGCGTGGCTGCATTACACAGCGAACTACTCAAAGAAACTGTTCTCAAAGACTTTTACGAACTCTTTCCCGAAAAATTCAGCAACAAAACTAATGGGGTAACTCCCCGTCGTTGGATGGTTTTGAGTAATCCCCGACTGAGTAAGCTAATTACAGAAAAAATAGGCGCTCGCTGGATTAATCATCTAGAAGAACTAAAACAGCTCGAACCGCTAGCAGATAATCCTGAATTTCGTCAACAATGGCAGGATACTAAATTAGCAATTAAACAAGAATTAGCCGATTATGCTCGACAAAAAACGGGAATAGAAGTTAATCCTAACTCCTTATTTGATGTCCAAGTAAAACGCATTCACGAGTATAAACGCCAGCATCTCAATGTGTTGCATATTGTTACTCTTTACAATCGCCTCAAACAAAACCCCCGCTTAGATATTACTCCCCGCACTTTCTTCTTTGGGGGAAAAGCTGCACCAGGCTATTATATGGCGAAGTTGATTATTAAATTAATTACTTCTGTAGGAGATATCGTTAATAACGATCCTGACATCGGCGAGCGCCTAAAAGTCGTCTTTCTCCCCGACTATAATGTTACCTTTGGTCAAAGAGTTTATCCGGCTGCGGAATTATCCGAACAAATCTCGACTGCGGGCAAAGAGGCCTCGGGAACGGGTAACATGAAATTCTCTCTTAACGGTGCCTTAACTATTGGTACTCTCGATGGAGCAAATGTCGAGATTCGGGAAGAAGTAGGGGCAGAAAATTTCTTTTTGTTTGGCTTAACAACCGCAGAAGTCGAAGCATTTAAAGCTGAAGGTTACAATCCTTGGGATTATTACCATGCTAATGCCGAACTTAAAGCGGTTATCGATCTGATTGCTTCTGGTTTCTTTTCCTGTGGAGATGCCAATCTATTGAAGCCCATCGTCGATAATCTGGTTTATGAAGATCCCTATTTGCTTTTAGCTGATTATCAACTCTATATTGAATGTCAAGATCGAGTAGGAAAGGCTTATCAAGATCCCGATAATTGGACTAGAATGTCGATTTTGAATGTAGCTCGGATGGGTAAATTCTCTAGCGATCGCTCTATTCAAGAATACTGCGAAGATATTTGGGATGCAAAAGCCGTTCCCATTGAAGTGGAAGAATATTCCCAAGCTAACGCGGTTCTACAAGTAAATCAGTAACCAAATACATCAGGGTAGGCTACGATTGCCTACCCTACTAATAATGACTGGAAAGTTGCATCGAAGCAATTCAAAACTCATAACTCTTTGTCAGGGATAAGATAAGTGTTTCAATCTGTTTGGCTAAATGCATTATTCATCGGAATGGTTAGTGCTTGTTCCATGCCTCTAGGAGCTTTATCTGCCTTGCTCTGGACTCCGAAAAAAAGGGCTTTGGCTTTTCTAATCGCATTTGGAGGGGGAGCATTATTGGCTGCTCTAGTTATCGATCTAGTGGGAAGTGCTAGAGAGAGAGGACACATTCTCGAATTAGTTGTTGGTTCAATCAGCGGCAGTTTATTCTTTTCTTTTGTTAACCAGATGGTCAATAGTTCTGGGGGATTTTTACGAAAACCGTCTACGACTCTGGCTCATTTAACTCAACAGGAACGGAATTATTTTCTGGAAAATTGCGATCGCTTAAAAAATATCGAACTATTCCGTAATCTCTCTCCGGCTTTACGACAGCAAATCGCTCAAATTTTATTAATAGTTAATTATTCTAAGGGAACAATCCTATACCGACAAAATGACCCCAGTGAAAGTCTCTACATTATTCTGCAAGGAAAAGTTGAACTGCTAGATCCTCAAAACGAATTAACAACTCTCAAGACAGTAACCGCTAAGGAAATTTTTGGGCATTTGGCTTTTTTGACGGGCAGTACTCATCAAACTCAAGCAGTAGTTCGAGAAGATTGTCAACTGTCAATTCTGCCTCGTTCTGATTTTGAGGAATTACTGGAAATTTCACCAGAGCTTCTAGAAAGAACCAAACGAATTTTTCAACAGTCAAACATCAGAGATTATCTTCATCACCGTCATCAATTGAGTTTAGCGGAAATTAAGGATTGGGTAGGCTCTGCTATGGCAACCCTTCAAAAACAAAGAAGAATTATACCAGCAGTCAAAATAACTCAAAAAAAATCTGAGTTTTTGAGTTTAGCCCGTACAATTCGTCGATTTCCAGTTTTTAATTATTTACCCCAAGATGATTTAGAAGATCTAGCCGAGCGATTAGTCTATCGCTACTATCAAGATGGTCATGTGTTTTTCCAGCCCGAAGAATATTCAGATCGACTATATATTATCCACCAGGGAGAAGTCGAAATTATCTATCCCAGTCATCTACAAAAACCCCCTCTAGTTTTAACTACAGCCGATTCTTTTGGAGAATTATCCTTGATAACGAAAGCTGACCATACGGTAACAGCGATCGCCAAAACCGATGTAGCAATCTGGACACTGAGAAAGCAGAACTTTGAGGAGATGTTGCAACAGTCCCCCAGTCTGGAAAAAAGTGTCAAAGCCTTCTTAGAACAAGCCAAAATTAGTGATTATCTACAAACCAGGCAACATTTTGAGTCCACCAAGGCGGCACAATGGGTACAACAAGCACTTGAGAGCATGGATGCGGGAAAATTAATTCCTTCAGCGACCAGGATGAAATCAATGATGGCAGAACACAAAGAAGCGCCCATGGCTATCTGGTTGGGTCTGTTGATGGATGGAATTCCTGAAGCTCTAACTATTGGAGCGCACCAGGTAGCTCATCCGATCGGTCTTTCTCTGTTGGCAGGATTATTTCTTTCCAATTATCCTGAAGCCCTATCGAGTTCTGAAGGAATGAAACAGCAGGGATTTCCGATTTCTCGCATTTTAGGGATGTGGACATCCATTATGTTATTAACGGGGATTTTAGCCGCTATTGGTTCTCAGGTGTTTGCTGATGTTTCCAAATCAATGATTTCTCTAATAGAGTCCGTAGCTGCTGGAGCCATGCTGACTGTCATCTCAGAAACTATGCTGCCCGAAGCGTATGCCAAAGGAGGTTCAATTGTTGGCTTATCAACTTTATTGGGGTTTTTAGCCATTATTATCATCAAAAGTTGGGGCTAAAATGTTCCCAATCAAGGTTGAGTAAACAAATGAGATACAACCAAAGTTTTATTTAATTCTTTAACCAATCTATGTGCTTGATGTTGATAAAGCAATACAGGAAGAGTGAAGTTTTTAAGACCAGATTGAGATGAGGAGCGATCGCCTTAGCCATCAGTGCCGTTTCTAAAATTATTCTCTAAACTCAAAATAGAGCGATCGCGCCAGCGGTCTTCAATGGTGATTTGTCGCTGATATACTTGCCAAATTTGTCCATCAAGCTCGAAAAAGCCTAAAATTTCCGTACCCAAAGCTGCCAAAACCAAAGCAGCCGTAGACAATTCCGTTGGCTCGAAGGAAGCGTAATTACCTAGTTGTCGGGACAATAATTGATTGAGATTGGCTTTGTCCGATCTAACAACTAAGCGAGTAGCGGGATTTAACTGACGGATAGCGATCGCTGTTTCCACATTCACGCGATCGTCTGTGGTGACAATTAATGCCGCCCGACATCTCTGGATTTTCGCTCGATGCAAAATATCATTGTGGCGACAGTCGCCGATAATCACATCTTCTAATAAATCTTGAAAAGATTCAATCTCCCAGGCGTTCGGCATTTGTTGTTCAATGGCAACAATTTTGACTCCAAATTCTGTCTTGGTTTCTTTTGACTGGTTTGATACTCCTCAACAATTTTTTGTGTGATGGGATAGACGGTGCTAGACCCATCAATGGCGATCGCT
The DNA here is from genome assembly GCA_030064795.1 of Pleurocapsa sp. MO_226.B13. Next base: position 35,721 of record JASJEI010000030.1, read on the forward strand.
TGTGTTTCTTGAGCAGCTAGGGGAGTAGCAACAGCTAACATCGCGGTAATCACTCCTAAAGCTATAAATTGAGATAATTTTATTGGTATTGGTATTTTGTCTTGAATATCCATCTTTACTTGCTCCACTAACAATTCTGCCGATCTTCAATTCGCTAGTAATTAACCAAAACGACCGCTCACATAGGCTTTAGTACTTTCCTCTTGAGGATTTTGAAAAATTTCTTCGGTGCGATTAAATTCCCCTAAATAACCTTGGCGGTCTCCTCCCTCTACTTCATTGACGTTGAAAAAGCCAGTATAGTCGGCAACTCGTGATGCTTGTTGCATATTGTGAGTCACAATCACAATCGTATAGTTTTCTTTTAGCTGATTAATCAATTCCTCTACCTTCAAGGTTGAGAGTGGGTCTAATGCCGAACAAGGTTCATCCATCAAAACTACATCGGGTTTTAGGGCAACCGCTCTGGCAATACATAATCGTTGTTGTTGTCCCCCACTAAGGGCTAAACCACTCTCAGTAGATCACAAATTTTTCTATAAGGTTTATGGAATGCGGTTTTTAGCCGATATACCCTATGGCTAGAAACTAGAGTATATCAGCTTTTGAGGCGATCGATTTTAAAATTGGCGATCGCCAACAGAAGCGTCAACAACTCGCTCGCATCGGCTGAAAACCGCATGGTTTCGTGACTTTGTGATCTACTGACTCTGTTTGAGCTTATCTTTGACTTCATCCCAAATTGCAGCTTGTCGAAGCGATCGCTCTACTAGTTCATCCATATCACCTTTGTAACCATTTACTCTAGCTCCAAAAGCAATATTGTCATAAATTGATTTGGGAAAAGGATTTGGTTTCTGAAATACCATGCCAATTTTTCGTCTCACCTGAACTGGATCGATATCTTGACCGTAAAGATTTTGGTTATGGTAAGTAATTAAACCCTCTAGGCGAAAAATCTGAATCAAATCGTTGAGGCGATTGTAGCAGCGCAATAAAGTACTCTTGCCACATCCTGAAGGACCGATAAAAGCTGTTACTTGATTTTTCAGAATATCTAGATAAACACCCTTTAACGCCAAAAAATCGCCGTAATATACATTAACATTCTCCGTTTTCAAAACTATGTCCTGGGGATGGATAGTTGTTGGTTTTGAATTCATCAGAATTTATCTGGCAATAAATATTTTTAGTAAGCTATATATAGCCTTTCTCATACCGTTTCTCCTTGAAGTTGCACTTAATGTTTTAAGGTTTAGATCTCACGCAAAGACAAGGACATGGCTTTTGAGGAAACCTCAAAAGTTTAAATTGTCCGTGCAAAGTCACTAAGGGAGAAAATTTAATTTAGTGCATTGTTATAAAGAATTGGTATCAAATAGGTGAGGTACAAAATTTTCCGAACTCCGAACTCCGAACTCCGAACTCCGAACTCCGAATTTATCCTAAGCAGGGTGTATCTCATTAATACGAGAAACGCTATAGTTATATATTGCTTTGTTATGTAAATAACACCGTTAAATAGTTATAAATAGTTATAAATAGTTATGATTTTTGTCGTGCCATATCCATAAATATATTTTGTGCGCTGCGTTCTGATTCATCGGCTTGAGGATGACGTTGGATATAAGTACCGTCTGCTTGTAATTCCCAAGCATAGCGATTATCGGATAACATAATTTCGAGAATTTCTTTCAGCTTATTAACCAGACTTGGCTCTTCAACTGGTGTTACAGCCTCTACCCGACGGTCTAAATTGCGAGGCATCCAATCGGCACTACCTAAATAAATTTCCTCCTGTCCGTCATTATGAAAATAGAAGATACGGGAATGTTCGAGATATCTGCCCACAATGCTAATTACCCGAATATTGTCGCTGATTCCCGATAAGCTAGGACGTAAACAGCAAATACCCCTGACGATTAGATCGATTTGCACTCCCGCTTGAGAAGCTGCGTATAAAGTGGCAATAATTTTTGGGTCTACCAAAGAGTTCATTTTGGCAATAATCTTACCCTCTCGCCCTTGCTGGGCGTGTTCGATTTCGCGCTGAATCAATCCCACCAGGCGATCGCGCATATTAACGGGAGCAATTAATAATTTACGAAAAGTCTGCTGTTGGGAATAACCAGTGAGAAAATTAAATAGATCGCTGAGATCCTCCCCTAATTCTTCGCGACAACTCAGCAGACCCAAGTCAGTATAAAGTTTGGCAGTTTTAGAATTATAATTACCCGTGCCAATGTGGACGTAGCGACGAATCTCTTCATCTTCTCGTCGTACTACCTGCAAAATCTTGGTGTGAGTTTTTAATCCTACTAAACCGTAAACTACGTGAACTCCTGCATCTTCAAGCTTTTGCGCCCAGAGAATATTATTTTCTTCATCAAATCGAGCTTTTAACTCCACCAAAACTGCCACTTGTTTGCGGGCTTCTGCTGCTGCGATCAGGGCTTGAATAATTGGCGAATCACCAGAGGTGCGATACAGAGTCATTTTAATTGCCAAGACGTTGGGATCGACAGCAGCCTGAGTAATAAATAGTTCTACCGAGTCTGAGAAGGATTCGTAGGGATGATGAACTAACAGATCTCCCCGCCGAATAATCGAGAATAAGTCTTCACTTTCGTTGAGTTCGGCTAAATTTTCTTCCCTAGCTATCTTGGCGATCGCCTTAAGCCTTGGCGGTACTACGGGCTTCCAGGGAGCGTCTTTATGTTCTGGTAAGGGCAATGCCATCAAAGACATTAAATCGCCCAAGTGCATTAACCCATCGATTTCATAAACATCCCTGGCTGCGATATTCAATCCTGCCATCAAAGTTTCTCGGACAAATTGAGACGCTGAAGCTTGCAGTTCTAGCCTTACTGCACAACCCTTGAAATGACGTTTACCAATTTCCTGCTGAATTGCTAGTAATAGATCGTCGGCTTCATCTTCTTGAACGGGAAAATCTGCATCCCTAGTAATGCGAAAGAAGCTATATTCTAGAATTTCTAAACCTGGAAACAGAGACGATAAATTATGGGCAACGATCTGTTCGAGGGGTACGCCACTCCAAATAACCGGACTATCTTCGGTTGATGGTTGCAACTGGGATGGTAATTGGACAAAGCGAGGTAAAATATCGGGAACTTTAATCCGTGCAAAATGCTCTTCTTCAGTGTTTGAATTCTTAACTACCACCGCCACATTAAAGCTGAGATTGGAAATATGGGGAAATGGATGTCCTGGGTCTACTCCTAAAGGGGTAAGAATGGGAAAAACTTGTTTTTTAAAGTAATTTTGGTAGTAAAGACGCTGTTTTTTGTTTAAATCGCCGTAATTCAACAGTTTTACCCCTAATTTTTCTAGTTGAGGGCGTAGTTGTTCCTCGAAATTTTGGTGTTGCTTGGCAATCATCGGGCGCAACCGTTGTTCGAGTTCTGCTAACTGTTGTTGGGGAGTGCGTCCGTCGGGGGTTAGCTTGGCAACCCCTGCGTCTACTTGCTCCTTGAGGGTAGAAACCCGAATCATGATAAATTCATCGAGGTTGGAGCTAAAAATAGCAGTAAACTTTAAACGTTCTAACAGGGGTGTACGCTCATCTAAAGCTTCGTGCAAAACTCGGTAGTTAAACTCCAACCAACTCAGTTCTCGATTGAAATAGTATTGAGGATTACTGAGATTGATATCTGACTCGGATTTCTCGTTAGGTGACATAACTTATTGTTTATTTGATTAAAAAAATATCAATTAAAAATCCTAAATAGTTATTAAGCTCTGAGGACGAAAAAATTGCTCGATTCGGCTGTGTTTGACTTGTCCCTGTTGGTTGGTTTGCCAGATATGTCCCCCATAGACATCCAAACAAGTTAACCAGCCTCCACCACAAGCCCAGGTATCGATACAGATTGCATGACCGAAATTAAGGGGTTGACCGTTTTTCTGGCTAGTATGTCCACAAATCATGGTTTTTCCAGAATAGTGAGGCATTGGCTGATTCAATTTCTGCCAAAACAGATGCCAATCTGATTGTTTGTTGAGGGGAAGTTGGGGATCTAAATTAGCGTGGACAAAAATATGGTGTTCGCTTTCCCAACTATCTAAACAGATATGTTCCAGAAATTCCCAGTGACGCTCGGGAATATTAGCTAGGGAAAGTTCTCGAGCGGCTAAGCTATATGAAATGAGAGTTTCAATGCCGAGGTACTCTAGTTCGTTTGAATAATTGAAATGATGACTGCGAGCTTGGAGTAATTGTACTTCGTGATTTCCTTTTAGGGGAATTAACCGATGGGTTTGAGCAAGTTGAATTAATTTTTCTATAACCCCTTGAGAATCAGGTCCTTTGTTGAGATAATCACCTAAAGTGATAATGATGTCTTCTGGCTGTGGTCGAACGACTGCTAATAATCGCTCCAATGCCTGAGAACATCCATGAATATCTCCGATCGCAAGATAGCGCATGAAACTATATTGTGTTTGTCATAACCTGCTACTTTTAGTTTACCTACATTTAACGCAACTAAATTAAAAGTTTTAAGCGGCGAAAACGATCTGAATAACTCTTCATTACTTCTAATGCAAACATAGGAGTTTCTTGAACGGCAAAGAGAAACCGTTTTCGGTCTAAAGAGGCGATTTGACAATCTGTTTTGGCTTTAGCAGTGGATGTTCTGAGATGATCTGAATGAAGTAATGCTCCTTGACCAAATACATCTCCTTCTTTGATTGTTTCGACTACTTTGTCATTGATTAACATCTCTACTTCGCCTTTAATAATTCCATACATAAGTTCTCCCTCTGTGCCTTGATAAAAAATTATTTCTCCAGCACGAAAAGATTGAATGTCGGAATTCTTTTGCAGAATTTTAACGGTTTCAACAGGTTGTAACATTTTATTTCTTGTAATTCTAAGGTGAAACCATAATACATGTGATTTCTCAAAAGTTTATTAATAATGCGTTAGTTTTTGCTTTCTACAGCATTGGTTGTTGAATTAAGCTTCAGAAAACTATCAAAGGCATACCACGCTAAAACATACCAGGGTATAAATTCTAACTGCCAACCTTTTACGATTAACTGACGCGCAGCTAGTACCCCTAAACTCAAGGGAAATAAAAATCTCAGATCGATCGCATCATCGGTGGCTGTTTTAACTCGTTGGTTGAGATCGCTGGCTGTTTTGATAACTGCTGCTGCACTGGAAGAATTAGATGTCGATCTTCCTGACTCTTGGGCTATCTCAACTAAATTTACGCCTAAATCTTGCAAAACTGTAAGCATATCTTGGCTACTTAATAGTTCCATACCGTGGAGTACGGTAATACTGCCAGTCGGGATGTTATTTTTCACCCGATAAATCTCCAGACGTGCTTTCAGTGCATTAACCAGAGGTACTATTTTCTGCTGTTGACGATGAGCAGGGATAACTCGTAAGCGAACTCTTCCAGGGGTTTGACTGATAATTTGTGCTTCAAGAGAAAACAGATTTTGGTTTTCTACGATTGAGGTTTGCTGAGGAATTTTATCGTTATTTGCGATCGCCATTACTCCCCTACCTAGTAAAAATTAACAATAAGTAATAATCTAATCTTCTTCAAAATAGCCATCTGCTGATTCCAGAATCGATCGCGCCTCTTGTTCTGTCAATTCTGCTTTAACTTCCGCTACTAAATCCTCTAATACTTCCCCTGTTTCCGCGATCGCGCTTCTACTTTTCTTATAGGCAACAATTCCCCCTTTAATCAGAGCTTTCGCCACGGGTTTGCTAGCTTTGGCTACAGCAGGAATTAAAACTGGTGCTAAAACAACTGCGCCGACTCCTGCTGCAATCCCAGGAATTCCCAGATCTTCAAAGAAATCTCCCATTTTGAATGCCATTTTGAATCTCCTTGCTATTAGTGTTGAAGCGTAATTAATCTGCTATTTTCATTATCGTGATAATTTAGCAATTGTTCTTTTTATGTAAAGAAATAAATAAATTAACTAGCATCTAAAACTACTTTTTCTCGAGCGGAGGCAGAGAGAAATTCTGAATCGTATAAAATTACTACAGAATTACTCTTGGTTTTGAAGCGCACATCGATAATTCTGTTATCTTGCTCTAGTAAGCCTTTCAGTTCTTGAGCATAGTTGCGATTTCGACTGAGTATGGGTACTCGCAAGCGAATACGTCCGGGAATTTGATGAACAATTTCGTAGTCAGTTTCTATTGCTGTGAGGAGAGGCAATATCTCTGCTGCTACTATCTCAGTTGGGGAATCCGATCTAGCTGGAGATAATTCAAGAACTTCTGATTCTTCTGTAACCCAATCTATGATTTCGCGAGTAACCCCTGCTGCCAGAATATAAGTCAAGATAGATTTCCAGCCTGAAACTTGCAAACCTCTGGCAACTCCCAAACCTACCAACGGAGGAACGAGAGCAAGGAATCTATCATAAGTTTTGGCGTGAGATTCTTCTCTGGATTGAGCGATCGCCTTTCTAGGTGTTGCGATCGCTCCCCAGGATTGCAGTGAGTCTGTTAATTGCTCGACCGAGATTGTATCGGGATCGAAGGTAATAACTAGGCTGTTACTTGTTTGTTTAATTTCGACTGCATCAATACCCGCTTGCTGTTGTAAATAGTGAGCTATCCTGGGAAAAAGCTTGCGGGCATCACCGTTTTTGAGACGAAGCCTTACTCTACCTTTGACAGCATGAACTATTTCCAACTCTACATTTGTAGAAGATTTTGTACTAAGATTCATTGCCATCAACTAGATACTTAGATAGAGTTTAAACCTTTTACATTAGCTAATCTTGGAGTTAACTAACCGCCTGCTTCTGCTTCTGCTAATTTTTCAGCTTCGCTTTCAGCCAATTCAGCTTTGGCTTCGGCTACGATATCTTCCAGAGATTCACCGACTTCTGCAATTACACCTTTGCCTTTTTCATAGAGGACAATTCCGCCTTTGATAGTAGCTTTAGCTAAAGGTTTACCAACTTTACCAGCAGCTACGGGAACTAAAACTGGAAGTAAGACAATAGCAGCAATTCCAGGAACGCCAAGATCTTCTGCTAGATCTTCGATGTCGGGCATGAAGTTTTTGAGATCCATATTTATTCCCTCCTCTTAATCCTGAATTAATCTCTACTACCTTTAGTTTAGCCTATTTGTTCTATTTCAATTGACGCGTGAAAAAAAAAGCTTCTAAAAAGCAATTTTTGTTTAAGAAACTTTAATTTTTCCTTTCTTAATTATGGTAAAGCTATGAAACCAAAAAAATGAAAAAATCGGCGATATTTAAACTTGGCTACAGTTTAAGCGATCCCCCCCCCCCTTTAAATCAGCATAATCTCTGAAATTTCAAATATTTTCTACTCTCAAGCAAATAAATCAATTTTTAAATAGATTTTCCGAAATAATTCCTAATAAAAACCTTAAAAAAAGTTGAGTCGAAAAATTTTAGTTGTCAAGCTCAAGGTAAAATTAAGGTAAAAATAGTAAATGAGTTCAAATTCATGAGTGATATAAACAGTCAACGAAGGAGAACGAAAGTAGTTTATCCTCCCGCTCCTACTGATTCATCTCTCTTGACTTCTATATATAGTATTGAGATTGAAGAAAACGAAGCAGTGGAGTGGCAATGGTTAGAACTACCTGATGGGAATAGAGTAGTAACTAACTACAAAATTATCAGTCAACAAGAAACCAAGCACGATCGTTAGTGGTTAGTAATCGAGCTAGATTAGTAGCCTATTTTTCATACTATATATTACCTATTCAGCAATAACCCAGCTAGTCAATTGCCGAGAGCTAGATGTGAAATATTAGGGAGTTGAGGTGATGAATAGACCTGCATTTTCCCCAGAAGTTGTTCCTTCTCCGAACAGTGAAGTTGTTGTCAAGGTAGATAATGTCTCGGTTTTTTACGGAGACTTCCTGGCAGTTCGGGATGTTTCTTTAGAAATTCCCAAAAACAATATTGTTGCTTTCATTGGTCCTTCGGGTTGTGGTAAGAGTACCATGCTGCGATGTTTCAACCGCATGAATGAACTAATACCAGAGACGAAAGTCGTAGGCAAAATAACTTTCTACGGAACCGATATCTATGGAACTGAGGTTGATGCGATTGGCGTGCGCCGTAAGATTGGTATGGTATTTCAACAACCCAATCCTTTCCCCAAATCTATTTACAACAATATTGCCTATGGTGCTTGGGTTAACCATTATCGTGGCAATATGGATGAATTAGTAGAGCGATCGCTGCGTCGAGCTTTTTTGTGGGATGAAGTCAAAGACAAGCTGAATGATAGCGGTTTGGCTCTTTCTGGCGGACAACAACAGCGTTTGTGTATTGCTAGAGCCATTGCTATTGAACCCGAAATTTTGTTGATGGACGAACCTTGTTCGGCCCTCGATCCGATCTCGACGTTGAAGATTGAAGAGATGATGGACGAACTAAAGAAAAGGTACACGGTCGTTATTGTTACTCACAATATGCAGCAAGCCGCACGCATCTCTGACTTAACTGGTTTTTTTAATGTCGATACTAACGATAAAGGAGTTGACACTCCCTTAGCCTAAAGGCGTAAGGGATTCTTTACTCAACGACTCGCCATTAGCCAACAGGTTTGCACCAACTGACCAAGAGGGCAAATCTCCTAAAGCGTAAGTTCCCGCATGCCCTGCGGTACATA
>JASJEI010000250.1 GCA_030064795.1 Pleurocapsa sp. MO_226.B13
CTTGGAACGGTGTTTTCCTATCGGGGTGAGCTATACGACACAGAAGAAATTGTTGAGGAGGTAACAGAGGAGATTGGCGAAGAAATTGCAGAAGAGATTATCGAGGGATTTGGAGGAGAAGAGGAGGATGATGACGATGATGACGAGGATAATGATTTAGATGAATTGGCTGATGAAATAGAAGATGAAATAGAAGCAACAATTGATGAAATTGTAGATGAAGTAGTTGCAGAATTTGGCGACGAAGTCGAAGATTTCGATCGCGAAGAGTTAGCAGAAGAAATTACCGAAGAACTAAAAGAAGATGTTCTGGAAGAATTGACAGGGGAAGAGATCGAACTCGATGAAGACGAAGATGTTGATGATTTTGGGGATAAAATTGTTGAAGCTTTAGATGATGGTATTGATAAACTAGCTGTAGAAATTGCCGACGAAATCGCCGAAGCGCGAGAGGAATTATTTGCTACTGAAAGCAATCAAGTTTTTGTTACCTATGACACCAAGAATATTGCAGGTGTGGAAACGACAGTTGTTCGAGATGTAGCCTGGGATGAAGGAGTGTTAGTAGAAGATACTCTCGATTGGTATGCTCAAGATACAGATGGTAATGTTTGGTATTTAGGAGAAATTGCCACTAACTACGAATATGACGATGATGATAACTTTATTGGCACAAATACCGAAGGTTCATGGGAAGCAGGAGTAGATGGTGCGCTACCAGGCTATCTAATGCCAGCTAATCCTCGAGTGGGAGATCTTTATTATCAGGAATTTTATCCAGGTGAGGCGGAAGATGAAGCCGAAGTAGTCAGCCTTGATGAATCTGTCTCTGTCGATTTTGGTAATTTTGATAACGTACTAAAGGTTCGCGAATTTACCCAACTCGAACCCGATGTGTTTGAGTTTAAATACTTTGCGCCAGGGGTAGGTCAAATCTTGGCAGAAGAAGGTATTACCGAAGAGGGAGGAGAACCAGAACTGTCTCCAGAATTGATTGGTATTTCCGAAATTCCCAATTTTACCCTGCCTATTTTAAGTACGTCTACCTTTGATGATAGTGCGATTGTAAATAATCCTTACTTTACTCTGACTCCAGGAACTGTGTCGATATACGAGGAAAACTTCGATCTAGAAGATGACGCAATCGAACGACATGAAGTTTTAGTTACTGAAGATACTAAGGATATCTTGGGTATCACTACCAGAGTAGTTAGCGATCGCGAGTTTGACAACGATTTACTTACAGACGAGAAGTTATCTTACTACGCTCAAGATAGTCAAGGGAATGTCTGGTTATTAGGAGAAACCATTATTGAATATGAATATGACGCAGCAGACAATTTAATCGAAACAGACGATAGCGAATCTTGGTTGGCAGGAGAAAGACAAGCCTTACCTGGTTTGATTATGTCAGCTAATGCCATAAGTGGAGAAGCCTATTACCAACGCTTCGATATTGGAGAAGTTGAGAGTCAAGCTGAAGTAGTAGAAACAGGGATTTCCCTCACTGTTGATGACGATAATTTCACCGATGTTATCAAAGTGAAAGAGTTTTCAGCTTTAGAACCAGATGAATTTGACTTTATCTATTATGCTCCTGGTGTCGGACAGATTTTAGAAGAGGAGATTATTGCTGACGAACTCGTCTTTACTTCCGAACTAGACGATATCTATCAAGTTGCAGATTCCTACACTGTGGATTTTGAAACTTCGGCTGCGGGAGAGGAACTTTTGGCAGGAACTACTGTTAGCGATCAATACGATTCATTATCTGGACTCACTATTTCTACTCCCAGAGATGAATTTGGGGCAATGATTTTTGATAGTGGCAATCCCTCTGGTGGCGATTTCGATCTGGGAACAGCAGATTTAGGCAATGTCTTAATTATCTCCGAAGATGGAGATACAGCCGATCCTGACGATTCGGCAAATGGCGGCACAATCCGCTTTGAATGGTCTGATTCGGTATTTGTTGATTCTATTTTGGTAGATAGTATTGATTTGTTAGATATCGATCGCCCTGGAGGTTCGATTGTAGCTTACGACGACGACGGAGAAGTATTGAGAACGGTGGCTATTCCTGAGTTTGGCGACAACAGTTTAGGACAAGTAGAAATCGATACTGCCGATGTCACTTATTTAGATGTTAATTTAGCAGGTAGTGGTGCGATCGCCGAAGTTAGCTTTAGTTCTCTAACAGAAGTGGAATCTCCAACCTTGGTTTAGATGAATATTTTCTCGAAGCTAGACCTATATAAATTCTATTGAAGAGAGAAGTAGTAACTCACACACAAGTGATTCTGGCTTAGACTCGATGATAAGTCAGAATTTTTTTCTTAATCATTATTGCTCATTAGTTAAGTAAGAATATTGCTTACACTTTTTCTATTTCCCATTTTTTCATTTATCCCATGTTTGAAAAAACTCGGTTGCAGTTAACTCTAGCTTATCTAGGAGTATTGAGTCTTATTTTGACTCTTTTCACTGTAGCTGTACGCTGGAATTTCACTCGCAGTTTAAATCGACAATTTAATGCCAAATTAGAAAACTTAGCTCAAGCTGCTACTTTCAACATGGATAACGAAGACGGTGAATTAGAAGCCGATGAAGATGAGATTTTAGTGAACGAACAACAAACAATAGAATGGTTCGATCTTGAAGGGGAGATTGTCGCAGAACAAGGAGAAGACAAATTAGATGTTTCTCTCAATTTAGAACAACTTGAGAATATTCAAAATCATCCCGATTCAATTCGTAGTTTAACTAAACCCGTTTATAATCTAGAAACTGAGGAATTAATTGGCTATGTTCGAGTTAGCGAGTCTTTGATCGAACTCAACAACACCATACGGCGTTTAGATTACGGTTTGGCTAGTGGTATTGCGATCGCCCTACTAGCCAGCGGAGTAAGTAGTATTTGGTTAACTCGTCGCGCCATGCAACCGATTGAAGCTAGTTTTGAACGATTAAAACAATTTACTGCCGATGCTTCCCACGAACTCAGAAGTCCTTTGATGGCAATTAAAACTAATGCGGATGTGGCACTCAAATATCCTGAAGGAATGCGAGATACTGACGCAGAAAAATTTAGTGCGATCGCTTCTGCATCTAATCAAATGACGAAATTAACCGAAAATCTACTGTTATTAGCCCGTACAGATAAGGGAGTTCAACTGCAATTAGAGCTTGTAGATTTGAATTTTCTGCTCACAGATTTGATGCAACTGTATAAACCTCAAGCCGAGGCAAAACAACTAGGGTGGCAATTAGAGTTAGAACCAGAATTATATTTATCGGGCGATCGCCTTTTATTGACTCAGCTATTTACTAACCTTTTACAAAATGCTCTACAATATACTTCTTTTGGTGATTCTGTAACTGTGAATGGTAAAAGAATTGACTCGCAGATTCAAATCGAGATTGCGGATACAGGAATTGGCATTGCACCAGAACATCTCGATAAAATATTCGAGCGATTTTGGCGTGCAGATAAATCCCGTTCTTATCAATTTGGGCGATCGGGATTGGGACTAGCTATTGTTAAGGAAATACTTCAGCTACATAGTGGGACAATTTCCGTAGATAGTGAACTTGGTAGAGGTAGTTGTTTTGAACTTCGCTTTTTGACTATCGATTAATCAAAAATTTTCCTAGTTTCTAAAAATCATTTCCTCTTGAATCTCTTTTGTGCAATTTAAAAAAGCTTCAAGTAGCGGTTTGCCTGCGTTTAATAATGATTCTTTTATTTTTGATTCTACCGTTAGAGGATTTCCTGCATTGAATGGGGGTTTAGGGTCATATTCCATCATTAATTGTGCCATTTTTGCCATTGATTCTCCCCAAATTAAATTGACTAAAGTTAATCCAAAGTCAATCCCAGAAGTCACCCCCGCACCAGTAATACGGTTTCTATCGATTACTACTCTTTTATTTATTACTTCTACACCTAACATTTCTAATTGTTCCCGAAATGCCCAATGACAAGTTGCTTTGTAACCTTCTAATAGTTTTGCAGCAGCGAGAATCATCGAACCAGTACAAATGCTAGTAATATATTTTGTCGTACTGCTTATTTGCCGTAAAAAGTCTAAAGTTGCTCGATCTCTCATTATTTCAACTTGTTTGACCCCACCACCAGGAACGCAAATTACATCTAATTGAGGGCAAGTACTATAAGTAACTGTAGGCTCGATTTTTAAACCTTCATTACTAACAACTGGCGTTAAATCTTTACCGATTAAATGAATTTTGACACTAGGCGGAAAACTAAGAACTTGATAGGCTGCCATCACATCTAATTGTACAAAACTAGGATAGATCAAAAAGCCGATATCGATCGAATCTGTCATTTTTACTCTTGTAGAAAATTAGTAACTATGAAAAAATCTTAGAAAATTAGTTTTAATTACGACAGTACCCAACTGGGTAGTTTTTGAGATGGATAACTCATTACAGTCTTTATTTAATTCTTTAGCTTCTGCCAGTACTGAATTAGATTTAAGACATCAATTCATGGATTATATAAGTCAGTATTTTGCGGTGCAAAGATGGGGAATTTATTTAGCTGACGGGCAAAATAACTTACTAAGTTATGATGTACATGGCGTTAGTGATACCTTTGTAGAAAAATATCAAAAATTTGGTAAAGCTGTCGATCCTGTAATGGAATATGTGATTAAATATCACGCTCCCTGTCACGAAGAATTAGTATTACCTCAAGGACAGTGGAAACAAAGCGAACTCTATTTAAAGTGTTGTTCGGAATACGACCACGAACATATTATGACGGGTGGAATTGTCGGTAACGGTAAATTAATCGGAACAATTCATTTTGCTAGATTAGCTAATACTCCTGCTTTTGATACTCATGATTTATTAAAATTGAGTTCAGTTTGCAATCATTTTTCAGCTTGTTTAGCTAGCTTGAGAAATCAATCTAATTCAATTAATGAAAAGTATAAAAATCTCTTAACTAAACGAGAATTACAAATCGCTAATTTAGTTGCTCGTGGTTTGACCAATGCGGAAATTGGTAAAGAATTATGGATTAGCGAAAATACAGTAAAAAAAGCACTAAAAAAAATGTTTTCCAAGCTAGAAACTAACAGTAGAACAGCAATGATTATGAAATTGATGCAGAAATCAGAGGGAGATCTAACAAATTAAATGACCCGTTAACAGTAAAAAATCTATTCAAATGGTTTTTTAACCTTAAAGGATTTACTACGAACTTTACGGAGCGATCGCTCTCGAGCGTTTATGGCATTATTTTATTTAACCATTGCGAGATTATTTTTCGACATTTGATGATTACCGCTTTATGATTATGGAGGACGAGAAAATCATCGGCGTACCTTATACTGTAGAACTGGTTGGTTTTTGAGCCTGAAACATCTCACCATGAGCAATCAATCTTGCCTCAAGTATTTTGTAGCTATAGCGATCGCTTTTTGTTTCCAGCCAGTAACTTCTGCCCAAACCAAGCCAAATCGAGCTACAGACATTCCTGTCAATTTTCAAAACCGTTTATCTTCTCCCTGGGAGAGTGCAGTTTTAACTCGGACTAGAGAATCTACAAGGGAGATAAATACCATCGAGTTTAGTCCCGACGGAGAAATACTAGCAAGTATCGGTGCAAATCAGATTACCCTTTGGCAAGTAGAGCGAGGCGAGATTCAGCATATTTTACCAGGTCATTACGCTACAGAATTAGGCATGGAAATTGCACCAACGGCGATCGCTTTTAGTCCCGATAGCCGTTTTTTAGCCACTGCTACCTGGAGTCAGGGATTATTAGCCCCAGATGGCTCGATTCAAGTCTGGGATCTAGCTACAAAAGAAATAGTTTTAAGTCTCAAAGAGTCAGATGGATGTCGGCAAGTTTTGTTTGATGTCCCAGGAGAAATTCTTTATGGTGCTTGTGGTTTTGGGGTAAGTGGTTGGAGTTTTCCCGAAGGCAAAAAGTTATTTAGCTTCGATACAGAATATCCCCTAGAGGCGATCGCCATTCATCCCCAGGGTAGAATTATGGCGACAGTAGACGCTAACACCACGGGAGGAGAAGGAGGAGAACACAGTAATCGGATTCAGCTATGGCAATTAGAGCGAGATGAATCGGTATTATTAAATACCCTAGATGGTCATGCTAATGATATTGCACGGATTGAATTTACGCCAGATGGTCAAAAGTTAGTCAGCAGTAGTTATGATGGCAAAATCAATGTCTGGAATTGGCAAGAGGGAACGCTCGAACGCAAAACTAATAATCTCTACAGCAACAACGGTTTGTTTAGCCTCAGTGCCGATAGTCGTCTGATAGCGGGAAATTTTTATTCTTCAGCGATGACTGATTTAATTACGGGACTACCCCTCAGAAATATCATGACCAAATCCTCTAGAGAAAAAACCAAGTCGATGGCATTTAGTCCCCAGGGTAATTTATTGGTTAGAGTAAAACCATCTCCAGAATCGGATCGCTCCCTGATCCAGTTTTGGCAGATAGATGGTTCACAAGCAAAAAAAACACCTACTGCTAGAAATAACTATCGCCCCCTCCCTCTTGCAGAATATTGGCAGAATCGAAAATCAAGAGATTCTGACACAATGAAAGTCAATACCGATAAACCTGCTGCCATTGGCAAAGATCCCCAGGCGATCGCTTTATCTGCATTAGGTTTGAGGGAGACTACAGAATCAGAATCAGAACAAATCGAACTAGATTATCCCCAAGAAAATTTAGCAGTGGTCACTATTACCCAAACCAATCTCGCAGATGATTCAGTAGCTGCGATTCGTTATCGAGTTGAGTTTGCTCCCTATGGCGGACAAGACCAAAAACAATGGCAAGTAGTTTGGGCAGGTCAACAGTTTCAATGTCGTCGCGATCGCCCTCAACAAGACTGGGGCAAAAATCTGTGTCTATAGTTATAAAGATATGAGGATAATAGTATTTAAAATATAGTAGCAAAGCTATTGCTAAAATTAACCCTAATTTTATGTACGATCGCTACACGGTAAGTAATAAATCTATTGTTATCAGGCAAATAGTAACTCTAATTTCCATAGTTGCTGCTTTTGCTATCAATGTTTTAGCTAATGTCAATCCTCCTAATGGATTAACTATCGGTCAAATTTCCAACCAATTCTTTGGCGAAGTTCTAATTACTCCCGCCAACTATGCTTTTGCTATTTGGGGCATAATTTATCTCGGCTTAATCAGTCTGGCGATTTATCAGGTATTACCCGCCCAAAGACAGAATCTCTTGCTCAGACAAATAGGTTATAAACTGGCGATCGCCTCTTGGTCGCAGATTATTTGGGTATTTTGTTTTCTCTATCGACAATACGCCTGGTCTTTTGTAGCAATGTTGGGTATTTTACTATCTTTGATTGCTGCTTATTTATGTTTACCTTTTACTCGCATTCCTAGATGGCAAAAGTGGCTGGTTCGTATCCCCATCAGTATTTATTTATCTTGGATTAGTTTGGCAACTATCCTCAATGGAGCAATTGTCCTCACAGCCTGGGAATGGAATGGTTGGGGACTTAGTGCGCCAGTCTGGACGCTGATTATGCTGATGCTAGCTGCTTTGATTGCTCATTTAGTCAGTATTCCCAGACTTGATTTTGCCTATGCAGGCGTTTTCATTTGGGGGACAATTGCGATCGCCATCAGAAATTCCGAGCGTTTAATTATTTCAGGTACGGCAATTGGCTTGTGTCTGGCTTTATTAATTTTGCTGTTGTCTTTTAGTTTTTATGCCCCTTCTCATTCTAGGGATGTCAACGATCGTTTGCGCTCGACTAGATGAGAGCTAAAAATCAATATTTGTGAGTAATAAAAGGAGTAGATACAAGCTCTCCTTGAGCATCACCTACTCGTACTTGTAAGCCTTCTCCCCCCGCTTTAGTACGCACATAGCCTAAGCCATAGCCCCCTGTGGCTGTATCCGTATAGCTAGTCAAAACACCAACTTTCTTATTTTCAATAGCGATCGGGGTTTGGGGGGCAACAGGTCGATCTAATTTAATTCCCCAAAGTTTTTGTTTAACTCCGTTATATGTATTTAAGCGAGCAATAGTTTCTTGACCGATATAACAACCTTTCTCAAAAGAAATAGTCTGCCAAAGTCCTGCCTCTAGAGGGTTATAATCTTCAGTTAGTTCGCGATCGCTCTTTGGTCTACCCTGTTGAATTCGTAAACTTTCCCAAAGGGAGTCCCCCAGAGGAACGGCTCCAGATTCGATTAATTTTGACCAGACGGCAACAGCACCGTCATTGTCTACGATTAGAGTATAGCCAGGAGTCGCCAAACCACTACCCAGTCCAACTCGTACAGAAACATCCGCAATAGTTGTAACTTGATGCTCGGCAAACTTTTCTAGGTTAATCTCATCAGTAGACAATTGAGATAGTAAGGCATCGCTTTGATTACCAATTAAGCTAAACACAGTCGATTGTGCTGAAATATCGGTTAATTCAACTTTATCAAACGGAAAAATAAATTTATCCAGCCAGGTTAATATTTGTTCGCGTCGATTAGGAGAAACTAAAACTATAACTGCATCTTCGGTAACATATGCCGTAGCCAGATCCAGAGTACGAGCGGTAGAAGTAACAAAAACCGTATCACAACCCTGTCCTGGTTGTAGCTTTTCAAAATCGTTAGTACTCTGATTATGAAGATAGCGTAAGCGATCGTCACCTGTAATTTTAATTGTTCCCCAATGAGAGCGATCGCCAATCGCCACCCCATTTTTAACTGCTGCTAAAGCTCGTTCGTCGTTATTAAAACTCAAAACAACTCCTGCATCGTCGAAAATTGCTCCCGCTGATTTTTGAACTTCTTTTAAATTCATTTTTGATCTACTCAATCTAATATTTGCTCGATATTTCCAGTCAGGGCGATCGCTCGCCCCTACTAATTTTTGGTCAACTGTCTGATCGCCTCAAATAGACCTACAGACACACTTACAGAAAGATTCAAACTGCGTACATTTGGCTCGACCATATCGATCCTTACCAAGCGATCGCAAGTTTCGATAACATCTGGAGGTAATCCTGCGGTTTCTTTGCCAAAGAGTAACCAATCAGTATCTCGATACTGACAGTCAAGATAATTACTCGTACCACGCACGCTAAAACCAATTAATCTACCACCCCTTTGACGATGAGCTTGCCAAAAAGCAGCTATATTCTCATGATAATGAAGATCGACATAGGGCCAATAATCCAATCCAGCACGTTTGAGATAGCGATCGCTTATTTCAAAACCCAACGGTGCTACTAAATGCAACTCTGTCTTGGTAGCAGCACAAGTACGGGCAATATTACCAGTATTAGGGGGAATTTCTGGATTTACCAGTACAACTTTTACCATTTATTATTAAGTTAGTGGTTAGTGGTTAGTGGTTAGTGGTTAGTCTTTTTTTCCTTTCCTCGTTCCTCATTCCTCGTTCCTCATTCCTCATTCCTCATTCCTCGTTCCTCGTTCCTCGTTCCTCGTTCCTTATTCCTCGTTCCTCATTCCTTATCTCAAGCAATTAATGCTGACTGACATAGTGCATATTCCAAGTCTCGTTCTTGTTTGGCGATGTTTTGGATATCCTGTTGGATGATTTCTGCTAGGGACATTCCCCGATCGTGTAGTTTGAGCCATTGTTGGGCGGTGTTCCCTTGACGAAGAATTTTTTTTAGGGGAGACAAGAAACAGGCAAACCCTTGTTTTTTTGCTAGAGGATAGACGCGATCGTAGATTTCTTCGATCCAATCCTGGGCGGTAATCTTTCTACCGTCTTGCCAATGATGTAATTCTGCATCGAGACTACTGCGGGCTACTGCGATTTCATTGCGATCGCTTAGGGATATTAATTCTTCTGCTGATAAACTACTTTGCTGTAAGGGATCGAGTTCTGGATCGGCGATCGCCTGCATAATTCTGGCTTCCAATAATGCCGTAATTGCCAGTAATGCCAAAGGATCGACTACCAGATCGCAGATTCTCAGTTCCAAACGATTGAGCTTATAGGGACGGCGATCGCCATTGGGACGAACTGCACTCCAGAGGTGGCGTACATTACGCATCGTTTTGGCTGCTAATTGTGCTTCTGTCCAACGAATAAAGTGGCTGTGACTAGCAAACAGAGGAACGTGTTCGGGAGTCTTGGGAAACATTTGCCAACGTGTTGAATGAAAACCCGTAACTTTGCCATCGATGAAAGGCGAAGAAGCACTCAAAGCTAGGTATAAAGGAGCTTCAACCCGAATTAGACGACAAGCTTGCATTAAGATTTCGGGATCTTCAATACCAACATTAATATGGATGCTGGCGGTAACGACATCCGTACCGTAGGTTTGTTCGATATAGGCATGATAGGGATTATTCGGATCGGAACGATAAAAGCGATCGCTGCCTCCCAAAGACATGGTACTGCCAGGAATGATGGTATAGTCACCTAAATGTTTCAAATAGTCTCTGAGAGTCTGTCGGGGTTTTAACAAGGCACAGAGTAAGCGATCGTAACCACAGAAGGGTGCGGTAGTGTATTCAACGTTACGACTATCTGGTTCGCGAACAAAACCATCCAAAGCTTGAACAATCTTGTCTGACATTCCCACGATCTCTCCTTCGGGAGTGCCAGTATACATTTCCACTTCAAAACCTTTAGATAGTAATCTCATATTTTTGATTATTTAGAGCTACAGATATACCCAGACATAGCTTAGTTCACCTGTGTAATTAAACAAGAGAAACTTACATCTACTGAAATTTTAGATAAAAAATCCCAATATTATCTTGCTAATTCAGACAAGTCGTACGCTTAACAGTGTAAACGATCGCAGTTATTGGGAAATCTAAAGATTACGATCGACAAAATAAACCACCTTTAGGTTAAGATTGCAAACTGATACAACCAAATTAAATTAATAACAAGTTATATATGACTACTTTTTTATCAACCCAAACCCAGAAAACTAGGCACTACCAGACAGATCAACAGGTAAAATATTTACATTTAGAAGCAGAGGTGGATATGCTGCTCCAAAAATTAACTACCCTCCAACAACAAAAACAACTCCTCGAAGAACTTTCTACTAAATCGTCAGAGTCAAATAATTACTAATTGCATTTTACTGATGCAAGAGATTCAGCATAAGATAATCTAATTGGGATACCGAACATCCTACCTTCAGAATTTAAGGAAGTAAATATTAAATATGACGATACATCCTCAGCTAGCCCAAGCCTTGACTCAAAAAAATGCTCTCAAGGTAATTAGTGGCTTAAATAATTTTGATGGCGATCGCGTAACCGCAGTAGTCAAAGCTGCCGAAGCAGGTGGTGCGACATTTGTAGATATTGCTGCCGAACCTACTTTAGTGGCAAAAGTTCGCCATCTCATCAACTTGCCTATCTGTGTTTCAGCTGTCGAACCAAAATTATTTGTCAGCGCAGTCGATGCTGGTGCCGATTTAATCGAAATCGGTAATTTTGATAGTTTTTACGATCGAGGAATTAGGTTTGAAGCTGCTGAAGTTTTAGAGTTAACCGCCAAAACTCGTTCTCTATTGCCTGAGATTACTCTTTCTGTAACCGTTCCTCATATTTTGGCTTTAGACGAACAAGTAAACCTAGCAGAAAAATTAGTCCAAGCTGGTGCAGATATTATCCAAACCGAAGGGGGTACTAGTGTACAGCCTGTTAATCCTGGCGTGAGAGGACTCATTGAAAAAGCAGCACCTACTCTAGCTGCTGCTTATAGTATTTCCCGTGCGGTAGAGGTTCCAGTACTTTGTGCTTCGGGCTTATCTAGCGTTACCGTACCAATGGCGATCGCTGCTGGAGCTTCGGGAGTCGGTGTTGGTTCGGCAATTAATCAATTAGACAACGAAGTAGCGATGATTGCTATGGTTCGCAGCTTAGTTGAAGCTCTCAACAGCAAGCGGTTGTCAACTATTAGCAAGGGCTAATCTTTTTAGCTTTCTATCAGACAGTCTTTGAGAGCATAGGCTACCTGCTCTTGTTCTGCTTCAGAGATCCCAGGAAACATCGGTAAAGAAAGTACTTCACGGGCAGCTTGTTCTACAATGGGCAACTGTCCCTTTTTGTAACCTAAGTTTTGATATACGGGTTGGAGTTGCAGCGGAATTGGATAATAAATCATCGAAATGATTCCCTGTTGTTGCAAGCACTCTTTAACCGTGTCTCGTTTGGCTTTGTCCTCATTTGGTGGTGACTGGCGATCGCGAATACAAATTGTATATTGATTCCAAACGCTGTTTCCGCCTGCGATCGCTTGAGGTAATTTAATTGAGTGAACGGGATTTAAAAGCTCTTGATAGTAGCTAGCTGAACGTTGGCGTTGTTGATTCCAAAAATCTAAATAACGCAGCTTAATGGTCAAAATAGCAGCCTGTATAGCATCCATACGGCTATTAATACCAACAAAGTCATGACGGTAACGCTCTGGCGAGCCGTGTTCTTTAAGAATTCTGATTTGTTTGGCAACTGCACGGTTGTTTGTTGTCACTACACCGCCATCACCACAAGCACCGAGATTCTTGGTAGGAAAAAAACTAAAACACCCAACATGACCGAGACTACCGACTTTTTTGCCCTTCCAACTAGCACCAGTGGCTTGAGCGCAATCTTCAATTACCACTAGATCGTGAGCTTCGGCGATCGCCATCACCTCAGTCATATCTACAGGTTGCCCAAATAGATGAACGGGAATAATTGCCTTAGTCTTGGGCGTAATTGCTTGTTTTATTTGAGCTATATTAAGATTAAATGTAGCAACATCTATATCAATAAATACGGGTTGGGCTCCCACTCTGGTGATTACTTCAGCAGTGGCAAAAAAACTGAAGGGAGTAGTTATTACTTCATCCCCCACTCCGATATTTAAAGCCTTAAGAGCCAAATATAAAGCATCTGTACCAGAGTTGCAGCTGATGCATTCGTCTACCCCAGTATAGCTAGCAAATTCCCGTTCAAAATTGGCGACTACTTCTCCTCCTACATATCGTCCAGAATTAAGAATTTCAAGAACAGCTCGATCGGCTTCCTCACTAATTTGTTTATACTGTCGAGTTAAATCGACTGGTGGAATCTTATTCACTCGTTTAGATTAATAATTTTTACTTAGATTTAGATAGTTTAAGAATTATTCTGTCTAGATTAGCGCGAAAAACCGCTATTTAGTTGTAATAAATGCTAAAGACATTGTTCGACCAATAGCGATCGATAGGTAAAGTAAAATTGTTCTGTGACAACCTCCATTTTTTTTCCGCAACCGCTTATTTTAAGTTATGGAATCAGCAGAAAATCGAGAGCAAACTCCTAAAGCCAATCAGCAACAAGAATCTAGCGAATCGCAATCTTTATCTAAAATTGAAACTATCAGACTTCTAAACGAAAGTATCGATCGCCTTGAAGCAACAATTAGAGATCTAAGCGAAAATTCGACTCAAAGCTTACCTTCTTCATCCTCAATCAATACTTTATTAGACGCTACTCAGAAATTGGCAGATTCAGTTGCAGTTTCACCTCCTGCTTCACCAGCCTCTGTCATCGAAGCAACTCCATCCGAAGCAACTCCAGCAGAAGAAGCCAACCCTCCAGGATCGCCAGAACCTCAACCACCAGAACCTCCAGTTAATTCAGACCAGAAAGCCATTACCACCATTACTAAAAGTGAGAAAAAAGAAAATCGAGTCTCGATCGCGATCGTAGTCATAGCGATCGCTATAGCAATAGTGGCAGTGGTTTGGTTATGGCTACCTCAACCAGAAAACAAGACCCCTTTAATATCTAAACCTGAAGTCACCGAAGTCGCCGAACCGACAACCAGCGACATCACTAGCCCTGAAGTCGTCGAAGAACCCGAAGTCACCGAAGTCGCCGAACCAACAACTAGCGACATCACCAGCCCCGAAGTTACCGAAGAACCCGAAGAACCCGAAATCACCGAACCGACAACTAGCGACATCACCAGCCCCGAAGTCACCGAAGAACCTGAAGTCACCAAAGTCACCGAAGAACCTGAAGTCACCGAAGTCACCGAAGAACCTGAAGTCACCAAAGTCACCGAAGAACCTGAAGTCACCGAAGTCACCGAAGAACCTGAAGTCACCGAAGTCGCCGAACCGACAACTAGCGACATCACCAGTCCCGAAGAACCCAAACCAACAACCAGCGACATTACTAGCCCCGAAGTCGCCGAAGAACCTGAAGTCACCGAAGTCACCGAACCGACAACCAGCGACATCACCAGTCCCGAAGAACCCGAAACCACGGAAGTCGCCGAACCAATAGTAGGGGAAAATACGCCTCCAACTAAAGAATCAATCAATTCCGAACCAGAAACTTCTGCTGAAATACCAATTCCACAAGAATTAAAATCTTCAGGAAAAACTAAGAACCTCAAAATAGAAAAAATTAACCCCGAATTAACCCTTACCCCAGAACAAAACCTGATTGCTGCTTTGCAAACCAAGATGACAGAATTAACTTCAAGCTACGATCCAGACTTATATAATTCTATTCGAGTAGACTTAGCCAATAGCAGCCTGTTGATAGAAGTGACAGACAACTGGTATGAATTAGAAGAATCTCGCCAAGACAAACTCGTCAACGAAATTTTACAACGTTCCCGCAAATTAAACTTTGATAAACTACAACTTCTAGATTCTACAGGAACAGTCGTTGCCCGTAACCCCGCAGTTGGCGATCGCGCTATCATCGTACAAAGCCAAAAAGTTCAAGAATCTGGCCCTGCTATAAGTGAGGACGGAGAGTGAGGGATCGAACTCACTTGAACCTTGAGTAAACCATCGAGCTTAACTTCGATCCAGACTTACAAATACATGAATGAACTTTCCTGGTTCTTTCTTACTCCTAGTTCCTTAAAAATGTACAATGTCTCTGGAGTAATTTTTAAATTAAGGATACACATAACAGGTGGTTAAAAAATTGAGTAATGAAATTTTGATAAGCATTGCTGTTGTCGTAATTTGTGGCTCTGTATTGATTTTTTCTGCTTTTATGGGTGGCAATTCCCAAACAGAGGCGATCGCCTCGGAAATACAACAATCTACAAATTCTCCCCAGCTTATCGCTCAAAATAATATCTCCCAAGAGGAAACTTCTATGGATTTATCCAACGCTGTCACTACAGATTCGGGCTTAAAATATATCGTGGTTAATGAGGGTGATGGTGCATCTCCCCAAAAAGGACAAAATGTTACAGTTCACTATACAGGTACTTTAGAAGACGGTAGCAAGTTTGATAGCTCTCGCGATCGCAATCGTCCTTTCACTTTTAGAATTGGTGTTGGTCAAGTGATCAAAGGTTGGGATGAAGGCGTTATGGATATGAAGGTTGGCGAAAGACGCACCCTAATCATTCCTCCCGAATTGGGCTATGGTGCGAGGGGTGCTGGTGGTGTGATTCCTCCTAATGCAACTTTGATCTTTGATGTGGAACTATTGAAGATTGGTTAGTTTTTATCTCGGTTTAGTTCCGATGAATTTTTGAAGGCTAGCTTTAAGCTTTTTGTATGTCTATAGGGCGAGCAGTTTGCTCGCCTTTAATAATATTGAAGATTAAATTTCAAAATTAAATCCCACCTGCTTCAATTTTTGATATCGTTGTCGATCGAACTGGTATAATTTTGCTGGACGATGGGAAACTCCCGCTTGTATTTCTCCTGTGTCCACTAGTAACTTCATCTTCAAAATTTTATTACGGAAATTTCGTTTATCTAATTTCTGCTCTAGTACAGTCTCGTAAAGATTTTGCAACTGAGTTAAACTAAACTTAGCTGGTAGTAATTCAAAGCCAATGGGTTGATAGCGTAACTTACCTTTCAATCTCTGTTTGGCTACATTTAAAATTTTTTCATGGTCGAAAGCCAATGCTGGTAATTGCTCTACAGAAAACCAGGCTGCATTTTTGGCATCAGTTTGAGCCTTGAGTGTGTATTCCTCAATATTAATCAAAGCGTAATATGCCACGGTGATAATGCGATCGCGCGGATCTCGATCTACCTCTCCAAAGGTATAAAGCTGTTCTAGAAATATCTTGTCGATCCCAGTCTCTTCTTTTAATTCTCTAATTGCTGCTGCTTCAAGAGATTCATCTAGTTTGATAAATCCTCCAGGTAAAGCCCATTTGTCTTCGTAGGGTGCAACTCCTCGCTGAATTAGGAGTATTTTAAGCTTTTGAGCATCATCTAAACCAAAGACAACACAATCTACAGTAATAGATGGTTTGGGATATTTATCAATGTCAGGCATTATCTACCTAATTTTAACTCTTCATCCGAACCCAATCTAACTCAGAATTCTGAACTCCCGTACAGAAAAGGCATGCCTGTCTTGGTGCGTGACCGAAAGTAAGGCGCATAGTTCGCCGCAACTAATCCTTTAGGGCGTACATGCGGAATTACGCCTTTGTCTTGCGCCTACATGCGGACAAGTCCTTTGTGTCGGCGCGGGGTCGTTTATCCCTTTATACCCGAAGGGTGCGAATGGGGACACCGCTTGTCTCTCCTGTAAGGGCGAACGCCCTAAAGGATTAGCTGAGTCTAACGACTTGTGCCGCGAAGCCCTAAAGGACTAACTTCGTGTCGCAAATCCTTTAGGGCTTGCGCAACCGCG
>JASJEI010000251.1 GCA_030064795.1 Pleurocapsa sp. MO_226.B13
CCAACTAAGTAGGTCGGGATAATTAAACTCAACTATGTTTACTTTTGTCAAGTAGATTTAATCCTTTGATTGATATTAAGTTGAAGCGAATTTACATTTTGTTACATACTTCAGGTTATTTATGTCTGTCTACTTACCATTGCGGGGCGTATGATAAATTTCCAGTCTTCTGGCTAAACGATGGGCTTCTGGAGCGGGAAATGCTTCATAAAGAGAAGCAATGTTATGAGTATTCAGATTGTCACACACCAGCTTCACTTTTCGAGCATGGGGATAATCTTCATCTAGAAGTTGACGCACTTCTTCGGCCCAATCTATGCGAGTCCGACTGTCTCGGTTGCTAACTCGTCGCCATCCTCGATTGGGGTCAAAAAACATGAATAAAGCTTGTACTCCTTCACGGGTATAGTGATAGTCTTCTTTTTTGTCATGTCCTGGTTCCATGGCGATCGCTTCATAGAGATGTCCTTGCAGTTGTACAGAGGCTTCATCCATATTGATTAAAGGTTCGTCTTCACCATGGACGCTACTGTAAAGGTCAAGAACTACTTCCATTTGAGAGACAAATCTCGCTAAATCTCGTTCCGGAATACAGAATCGTTCGGTTTTCCAAGGGCGTAATTGGTTTTTTTTAGAGTGCGCCACACGGTGGCTCGGGAAATTTCGGTGACAATTAGCCGCTTTTTCAGTTCTGAGGTTAAAAGTCTAATCGTCCACTCCGCTCTTCCTTCTGGTGGGTCAGAACAACACAGGGCAATGATTTGTGCCTCGGTTGCTCCATCTACTTTTGGGGGAGTAGGGGGAGTTTTTCTCTGTTGTCGATTGAGGGCAGGTTTTTCCCCTTTTTGGAGAAATCTTTGGCGAATCCGTCCGACTGTGTTTCTATGCACCAGTAAAGCTTCGGCTATTTCTTCATCTGTCCATTTTCTCCTTGCCTGTTCTCCTTCGTCACACATGAGGAGAATTCGGGCATGTAGGATTTTTTTGGCTGGTGCATGACCATTACGACTGATTTTCTCTAGATTTTCTTTCTGTTCTACCGTCAGATAGACTTGATCTCGCCGACCTCTTCCCATAATTAGAGTCCTCCGTTGCTGGGATCTATTGCACTATTGCAAGCTGTGCCAGTCCAGTAGTAGCGTGTCAAGCCTAAAATAGTTCAATAGATTCAACTGAACAACGCCAAACAAACAACTCTCTTTGCGCGGACAATTTAAACTTTTGAGGGAACCTCAAAAGCCATGTCCTTGCCTTCGCGCCTTTGCGAGAGACAAATCTAATCCATCAAATTAAGCTTGACACGCCAGTAGGGTGAGCAAAAAATCAATCAATATAGATTACCGTTTTAGAAATATCTTTTTGCCCCCAAATAATCACTCAATAATTTTCTGGTTTAATATCAGAAATCAAACCAGTAGATTCCCAATCACGATCGAATAAAATATCGTAAAAAGAATCTAACAAATACCACCAATTATCATTATATTGAATAGCTGATTAATATAGGCAATAAATATTATTCTCTGGATTAAGTAAAATGCCTTGAGCTATGGCATTACGGGCTTGATTCGATTCAATTGACATCAAAAGCCGATATGCTTTAGCTCTAACTACTAATTCTGGATCGTTTAAAGTATCAATTAATAAATCGATTCCATTAGATTCATATTGTAGTGCTTGTGTTAATAGTTCGGCTTTGCGATCGCATTTAGAAAAAGCTAAATTATGTAATAATTCTTCTATTTGATTTTGCATTTAAAAATTAAATCAATCAAATTACTAATAATGATAACCACATTAAACGACAACAAAATAATCATTTTGAACTCGCTCGATTCGGCTCAACCATAATCCAGACAGCTTTCGTAGGGTGGGCAAAAATCAATAAAAGTCGATTACCGTTTCAGAAATATTCTTTTGTCCACCAAATAATCAATCAATAATTTTTGTCAACCTACTTTGCAATGGCTAAAGCCATTACTACAAACTCAAGACATCATTGTCACTGGGCTTTCGGATAGGAGAGTAATGATAATCAGCGTACTAACTTCACAGACTTTATTGATGACCGCAGCCAAGTTATTGTCTCGATTGTCTTCTTAGAGTTTTAAAGTTTTGTAAAAAATAAGATTGACTTTCTGTTCTTAACATCTAGGTTTTGGTATAAGTTTAGATATAGCAATTTTAAATTATTGCAGCTTACGCAACTATTTTTTCGTGTCATTATATTGCCAATAAGAATAGATAATCCTAGAGATTTTCTATTCAATTTACTCTATTAAAGTCGATTCATCGCCTCTGGCCTCGGAAACCGCAGCGAGAATCGGTATTTGCCCTTTTAGTAAGGAATTTTTGCTGATGAAATTGCACGATAGATTCAAGCGAGTGCATTCTGGTAAACCTAATTCGGTATTAGCTAGAGACAAGCTAACCGAAGAATGCGATCGCCCATCTACTGCTAGTGAAACTCAAGATTTAAAGATAACCTGGGAATCAAACCCTAATATAGAAGGGTCTAGATGGCTGATAAAAAAAGACTCTGGCAATTATTTAGAGGTTAATTCGCCCCTAAAGTTGTCGTTGACTGAAACAGTTTCTACTCCTCCTCAGTTACTTAATTTTGAGTCAGATTTTTTAGAGCTAAACTATCAACCCAAACACCTAAGATTCAATTTTCCTGAAGTCAAAGCCAAAATTCTGTTAATTGAAAATCAGGATGAGTGTCGCAACTCGATCTGTTCGATTTTACAGAGACAATTTCAAGTAATTGAAGCTAAAGATAGTAATAGTGCAATTAAATTAGCACAAGCTGAATTTCCCGACCTTATTGTTTGCGAATTAAGAATGCCATTAGTAGATGGTTATGGGATTTTGCATCGATTACGTCAGTCTTTAATTACTAAGAATATTCCTGTAATCTTTGTCGCGGGTTACTCTAAAGAAACTGTCGTAGATGCGATGCAAATTTTGATAGTAGATCGACAAACTATCGAACCGTTAACTAGAGAAAAGTTGTTAACGAAAATCAATCATCGACTAAATATGGCGACTGCTCGATAAATAGCCTATTAGGCATAAATACAAAGAATTGATTGTCTTTTGTCTTTTGTCCTTAGTCATTTGTAACTAGTAAAAAACGAATGACTGATGACCAATGACCAATGACAAAAAACCAATAGAGGAGAATACCAATGACAATTAGCCCTCCAGAATCGGAGCAAAAGGCGAAAGTTGTTGTAGATAATAATCCCGTGCCTACTTCTTTTGAAAAGTGGGCAAAACCAGGGCATTTCGATCGCACCCTTGCAAGAGGGCCGAAAACTACTACCTGGATTTGGAATCTACACGCTGATGCTCACGATTTTGATACTCACACTAGCGATTTAGAAGATATTTCCCGTAAGATCTTTTCCGCTCACTTCGGACATTTGGCGGTAGTCTTTGTCTGGCTGAGTGGGATGTACTTTCACGGTGCGAAATTTTCTAACTACACCGCTTGGTTAGCCGATCCTACGCAGATTAAACCTAGTGCGCAGGTAGTTTGGCCGATTTTTGGTCAAGATATCCTCAATGCCGATGTTGGCGGGGGTTTCCACGGCATCCAAATTACGTCTGGCTTATTTCAACTCTGGCGTGCTTCTGGTTTTACCAATGAATTCCAGCTTTATTGTACGGCGATCGGTGGCTTAGTGATGGCAGCATTGATGATCTTTGCTGGCTGGTTTCACTATCACGTCCGCGCCCCCAAACTGGAATGGTTTCAGAATGTTGAGTCGGCAATGAATCACCATTTGGCAGGTTTGCTCGGTTTAGGTTCGTTGGGCTGGGCGGGACACCAGATTCATGTATCCTTGCCCATCAACAAGCTTTTGGATGCTGGTGTTGCTCCTGCGGACATTCCCCTACCCCATGAATTCATTGATGCCAGTAAGATGGCAGAACTATATCCTAGTTTTGCTCAAGGGTTACGTCCTTTCTTTACTTTAAATTGGGGAGTTTATTCAGACTTTCTCACTTTTAAAGGTGGTTTAAATCCCGTTACGGGTGGTTTATGGTTATCGGATACCGCTCACCATCATTTGGCATTAGCAGTAATACTAATCATTGCTGGTCATATGTACCGTACCAACTGGGGTATCGGTCACAGCATGAAGGAAATCCTCGAAGCGCACAAAGGGCCGTTTACTGGTACTGGTCACAAAGGGATGTATGAAGTCTTTACTACTTCTTGGCACGCCCAACTATCTTGGAACTTAGCTTGGATGGGTTCTTTAAGTATTTTGGTCGCCCATCATATGTATGCAATGCCTCCCTATCCCTATTTGGCGACAGACTATGCTACTACCCTGTCTTTATTTACCCATCATGTTTGGATTGGTGGTTTTCTGATTGTTGGTGCTGCTGCCCACGCTGCTATTTTTATGGTGCGGGATTACGACCCTGCAATGCACGTCAACAATAATCTCGATCGCGTCTTGCGTCACCGCGATACGATTATCTCTCATCTAGTTTGGGTCTGTCAGTTTTTGGGCTTCCACAGCTTTGCAATCTATTGTCATAATGATACGATGCGGGCTTTTGGTCGTCCCCAAGATATGTTTTCCGATACGGGAATTCAACTACAGCCAATCTTGGCTCAGTGGATCCAAAACCTACACACTCTAGCACCTGGAAATACTGTTCCTGCGGTAATTGAACCTGTAAGCTATGCCTTTGGTGGTGGAGTAGTAGCTGTCGGGGACAAGGTGGCAATGATGCCGATTCCTTTAGGTACGGCAGACTTTTTAATTCACCACATCCATGCTTTTACGATTCACGTCACGGTGTTGATACTGCTTAAAGGTGTTTTGTACGCTCGTAATTCCCGCTTAATTCCCGATAAAGCCAATTTAGGCTTCCGTTTTCCCTGTGATGGGCCTGGAAGGGGTGGAACTTGTCAGGTATCCGCCTGGGATCACGTCTTCCTCGGTCTATTCTGGATGTACAACTCCCTATCGATGGTTATTTTCCACTTCTTTTGGAAGATGCAGTCCGATGTCTGGGGAACAGTGGGTGCAGACGGCACGATCAGTCACATTACGGCAGGAAATTTTGCCACCAGTTCGATTACTATCAATGGTTGGTTGCGGGACTTCCTCTGGGCGCAAGCATCTCAGGTAATCAGTTCCTACAACAGCGCGCTTTCGGCGTACGGCTTAATGTTCCTCGCAGGACACTTTGTCTTTGGCTTTAGTCTGATGTTCCTCTTTAGCGGTCGTGGTTACTGGCAAGAACTAATCGAGTCTATTGTTTGGGCGCACAGCAAGCTCAAAATTGCGATCGCAGTTCAACCCCGCGCTTTGAGCATCACTCATGGTCGGGCTGTGGGAGTAGCGCACTATCTCTTAGGAGGTATTGTCACCACCTGGGCTTTCTTCCTGGCACGCATGGCAGCGATTGGATAGATCGATAACGACTATCAACCAACTCTAAGGTGGGCAAAATTATCATTTCGCTAGTTTTTTTTAGTTGAACTCTTAGATTTGCCCGCCCCGTCCCCTACCGACAAATAATTATTTTTCAAACATTCGTACGGGCGAACGCCCTAAAGGATTAGCTGAGTCTAACGACTTGTGCCGCGAAGCCCTAAAGGACTAACTTCGTGTCGCCAATCCTTTAGGGCTTGCGCAACCGCGTCGCCGTTCGCCCCTACCGATTAATCACAAATAACCAATGACTAATAAATAACAATCATGGCTACTAAATTTCCTAAATTTAGCCAAGACCTCGCTCAAGACCCGACTACCCGCCGTGTTTGGTATGGAATTGCCACCGCTCACGATTTTGAGCTACACGACGGCATGAATGAGGAGAATCTCTATCAAAAGATTTTTGCTTCTCACTTCGGTCACATTGCCATTATCTTTTTGTGGACATCGGGTTTACTATTTCATGTGGCTTGGCAAGGCAACTTTGAACAGTGGATTCAAGATCCTCTAAACATTCCCCCCATCGCTCACGCTATTTGGGATCCGCAATTTGGCCCAGGAGCGATCGAGGCTTTTACTCAAGCTGGTGCGACTAATCCAGTAAATATATGCTATTCAGGGGTTTATCACTGGTGGTATACCATTGGAATGCGCTCTAATAATGAGTTATATATGGGTGCAGTCTTCTTAATGGTGCTGGCAATTGTGATGTTATTTGCTGGTTGGCTGCATCTCCAGCCTAAATTCCGCCCCAGTTTGGCTTGGTTTAAAAATGCTGAATCTCGTCTCAACCATCATTTAGCTGGTTTATTTGGCGTAAGTTCCCTAGCCTGGGCCGGTCACTTGGTTCATGTAGCAATCCCTGAATCTCGCGGACAGCACGTAGGTTGGGATAACTTTCTTTCTACTCCGCCCCATCCCGCAGGTTTAGGTGCATTCTTTAGTCTCAACTGGGGGGCCTATGCCCAAAACCCCGACACGGCTAATCATGTATTCGGCACTTCAGAAGGTGCGGGAACGGCAATTTTAACCTTTTTGGGTGGCTTCCATCCCCAAACCGAGTCTTTGTGGCTGACAGACATGGCTCATCACCATTTGGCGATCGCCGTAATCTTTATTATTGCAGGACATATGTACCGTACAAATTTCGGTATCGGTCACAATATTAAAGAGATGACTGAGGCTTTAGCAGGGCCTGGTTGGGATGGATTTTTTATTGCTCCTAATACTGGTCGGGGACACAAGGGAATCTACGATACTTATAATAATTCCCTCCACTTTCAATTGGGATGGCACCTAGCCTGTCTGGGGGTAATCACTTCCTTAGTGGCACAGCATATGTATTCGATGCCTCCCTATGCCTTTATTGCCAGAGACTACACTACGATGGCAGCCCTCTATACACATCATCAGTATATTGCTGGCTTTTTAATGGTAGGTGCATTTGCTCACGGGGCGATCTTCCTGATCCGAGACTACGACCCAGAGTTAAATCGAGATAATGTCTTAGCTAGGGTACTCGACCACAAAGAGGCAATTATCTCCCATCTCAGTTGGGTATCTCTGTTCCTCGGTTTCCATACCCTGGCTTTATACGTCCATAACGATGTTGAAGTGGCTTTTGGGGCAGCAGAGAAACAAATCTTAGTAGAACCCGTCTTTGCCCAATGGATTCAGGCAGTACACGGTAAAGCCTTGTACGGTCTTAGCACCTTACTTTCCAATCCCGATAGCATTGCTTCCACCGCCTGGCCCAATCATGCTAACGTTTGGCTACCTGGTTGGTTAGAGGCAATCAATAGCGGTACGAATTCCCTGTTTCTAACTATTGGCCCAGGAGACTTCTTAGTCCATCATGCGATCGCATTAGGACTCCATGTCACCACTTTAATCTTAGTAAAAGGTGCATTAGATGCCCGTGGTTCAAAGCTAATGCCCGATAAAAAAGACTTTGGCTATTCTTTCCCCTGTGATGGCCCTGGACGTGGTGGTACTTGTGATATCTCGGCTTGGGATGCTTTCTATCTAGCTACCTTCTGGATGCTCAACACCTTGGGCTGGCTTACCTTCTACTGGCATTGGAAACATTTGGCGATTTGGGAAGGCAACGTCGCTCAGTTCAATCAAAATTCTACTTACCTCATGGGCTGGTTTAGGGACTATCTCTGGGCTAATTCAGCACAGCTAATCAACGGTTATAATCCCTACGGAACAAATAATCTAGCGATTTGGGCTTGGATCTTCCTCTTCGGACATCTAGTCTGGGCGATTAGCTTTATGTTCCTGATTACCTGGCGGGGATATTGGCAAGAACTAATCGAAACCCTGATGTGGGCGCACGAACACACTCCACTATCTTTCGGCTATCCCAAAGATAAACCCGTAGCCCTCTCCATAGTTCAAGCCCGCTTAGTCGGTCTAACTCACTTTGCTGTGGGATATATTGCCACCTATGGAGCGTTTCTGGTTGCCGCGACGGCGAGTAAATTTGGCTAGCGTTTTATTTTTTGTCCTTTGTCATTTTCGTAATCATCGAAAGATGTGATGTAAAGACACAATGTAAAGACGCGATATATCGCGTCTCTACTGGCTAATGACAAAGATTAACAAGCTTGGGGGAATCTCCTCTCCCAAATAGAGAACACCCGATCGCAAACAGGGCATTCGGTCGGGTTTCCTGACTATTATTATCTAATAATTTTAAAAACATGACTCAAACTTCAACCCCCGATTTTTCACAAGCCTATTCCGAGCAAGAATTAATCAAACCCTATAAAGGCGATCCTTGTAAGGGCAATCTCTCAACTCCAGTTAATGACTCGGACTTAGTAAATTTATACATTCGTAACTTGCCAGCCTACCGCGAAGGGTTGAGTCCTTTTATGCGGGGTTTAGAAATTGGTATGGCTCATGGCTATTTTTTAATTGGCCCCGAAATTGTCTTTGGCCCACTGCGAGAAACCAGTCACGGTGCCAATCTAAGTGGAGTTATCACTGCAATCTATATTACTGCTTCGGCTGTTTTAGGCATTTCTATTTTTGCTCTAGCAACTTTCCAAGGCGATCCGAGAGGGGCATACAATTCTAATTCTCAAGACGATCTTAGACCCCTAAGAAGCAAAGAAGGTTGGTTTCAGTTGGGAGGCGGTATCTTTTTGGGAGCAATGGGTGGGGCGGTGTTTGCCTATGCTCTACTAGAAAATTTTGACGATTTAGACGCGATTTTACGCGGTGCGGTTAATGTTAGTCAACATCTATCTCCCTGGATATTCGGCTAGTATCCCTTAGCAAAAATCAGAAATTAAAAGTCACATAAAAACCAACAACTACCAACTAACAACTAACAACTAATAATTAAGAGGATTATTATGGCAGACATGACCCAGATGACAGGATCTTACGCTCTTTCTTGGTTGCCTTGGATCTTTATTCCCCTGATTACTTATATTCTTCCTTTCCCTGTATTTGCCTTGTTGTTTCTTTGGATCGAAAGAGAAGCCAGAGAAGAAGAAGTTTAAAGTTAACTCTAAATTATTGATAATTAACAAAATGCTTAAAAAAATATTACCTTTGATGTTGGCAATAGCCCTTTGGTTTGCCGTCCCTACTACTGCCTCCGCAGCTGGTATCTTAGTAAAATGTAAAGACTCAACTGCTTATCAAGAAAGAGTCGCCAGCTATCCCGATAACTATTACTTTAGCGAACCCGATCGCGCCTACGGAGAATATTTAACCTGTGGCGAAGATGATGGCTTGCCTCATTTAGTAATCAACTTCAAAAATAGCCTGGATATTGCGATCGCCTTTACTATGTTTTTCTATATTACAGGTTTTATTGGTTGGTCGGGACGGGCTTATTTGCGACAGATATCGGGACAAAAATCTCCAGAGCAAGCAGAAATTTTTATTAGTTTACCCACGGCAATTCAGGCTCTAGTCCAAGGTTTACTCTGGCCATTATTAGCAGTCAAAGAATTAACTAGTGGGGAGTTAACTGCTAATAAAAATGAGATTTATGTTTCACCACGATAGTTTAGCAATTGACAATTAGCTTTCACAATTTAAACCAGATTAATATTAGCCATGCAATACTTACTCAAATATTTAACTAGTGCGCCCATCTTAGCAACTCTTACCCTGGTTATAGTTGCGGTTTTGTTTATTGAGTTAAATTATTTTTTTCCTGGTTTACAGTATGGGACTTACTTTCATTCCCTACCCTAAACCTCCGTCAGGATGAACAGAGGCGATCGCAATCCCAAACCGTAGGGGCGAACAGCGACGCGGTTGCGCAAGCCCTAAAGGATTGGCGACACGAAGTTAGTCCTTTAGGGCTTCGCGGCACAAGTCGTTAGACTCAGCTAATCCTTTAGGGCGTTCGCCCCTACTCGTAAATAAAAATTGATTTTCGATACCATGGACATAGAATAGTTTGTTGATGGTAGAGTAATGAGCGAGCAAAAGTTAGAACAATTAAGAGATTTATTTAAAGGAATGGAACGGGCTTTAATTGCCTATTCTGGAGGGGTAGACAGTACCTTAGTAGCTAAGATTGCCTATGATGTTTTGGGCGATCGTGCTTTGGCAATTACGGCGGTGTCTCCCTCCTTACTTCCTGAAGAACTAGTTGATGCTCAAACTCAGGCTGCGCAAATTGGAATTAACCACGAGCTTGTAGAAACCAATGAAATGGATAATCCCGACTACACGGCAAATCCTGTCAACCGTTGTTATTTTTGTAAGAGCGAACTCCACGACACTCTAAAACCCCTGGCTAAAAAGCGTGGTTATCCCTATGTTTTAGATGGAGTCAATGCTGACGATCTCCAAGACTATCGCCCAGGTATCCAAGCAGCCAAAGAAAGAGGAGCGCGATCGCCTTTAGCTGAAGTCGGAGTTAGTAAAGTAGAAGTAAGAGAAATTTCTCGCAGTTTGGGACTAGCCTCGTGGGATAAACCCGCCCAACCCTGTTTGAGTTCTCGTTTTCCCTATGGTGAAGCAATCACTGTTGCTAAGCTGCAACGGGTAGGTAGAGCGGAAATATATCTGCGTCAATTGGGTTATCAAAATCTACGGGTACGCTCTCAAGAGGATACTGCCAAAATTGAATTACCTGCCGAGGATATTTGCACCTTTGTCCGAGAGGTAGATTTGCCCAAGCTGGTCAAAACTTTTCAGGATTTTGGTTTTGTCTATGTAACTCTCGATTTAGAAGGTTATCGTAGCGGGAAATTAAATCAAGTGCTACAATAAGTATGTCTATATAAATCAAAAACTGAATAACTATGGTTGAAAGGCTCAAGCGATGGGAGTCCCCACGCAAACGAGGACGCAATGATAAAGGTAAAGGTGGCTCGGCAAGAGCCAGACAATTACGCAAAAGAGAGCAAATGCTGCGTCAAAAGCTCAAAAGAAACGGCGAACAAGGATCGGCGAAACGACAAGGCGATAGCGGGAGGGAAATTACACCCTCTCTTTTTTTGTCAAAATTAGCAATTACGAACAGAATAGAAATTGAAGAAACATTTTTAATTGGTTAAATGTCTATCACTTGAGGAGCTTGCACGTTTTTGGTAAAACTAAGAATCGGCGATCGCTCAACACCAAAACTGTTATGACTGTGCTTTAAGAAGCAACTAATACCCATGTTACACTTTAATTTAAAGATGAGATAAGCTTAATTAGATTTTATGTTCACTACTAATCACTAAGATCTATGACAGTAGAAATAATCATTCCGATCGCTGCTGTAATTGTTTTACTTTTTATATTTGCTTGGTTACTAAAAGTTCTCAAAGCCAGTATCAATAGCATATTGACGATCGCTGCAATATTAATCGTGTTACAGGTATTATTTGGTATTAATTCAGAACTAGTCATCCAAGAAGTTATTCGACTGATTAGTCAGATCGAACGAATCTTGATTAAATAGTCAAATAAACCACTAAGTAGCTTCATTGATGCACTCCCAACGCTAATTGCGTTAGCAATTAGGGTAACCGTTCACTCCCCCTTCCCGAAAAAGCGATCGCCACAAGCGTAACCGTTCACTCCCCCCCGAAAAAGCGATCGTAAGTAAAATGAGCATGGGATGACAATTGAGATTTAAGATTCAAGTAGCTACTCCACTCGGAAGTAGAGGAGGACTCAATCCTTGACGAGCCAATTTAATGTATCGGTAAATTAAAACTAGCCAAGTTTTTCAGATTCTTTGCTATTATATATACGCTGCGACTGGAGAGGTGGCAGAGTGGTCGAATGCGCTCGACTTGAAATCGAGTTTCGTGAAAGCGAACGGGGGTTCGAATCCCTCCCTCTCCGTGGTTTTATTGCAAATGATTGAGGATTTTCTTAGTAATTCGACTTTTACAATTGCCAATTTAGAGGTGTTGAGCATTTAAAATCTATCTGTTTTGATAACCGTGGATGAGTAAATGACAGACGATAGGCGTGAAGGAAATAACCGCAATCTCCTGGTACGGGAATGGATTTTTTGCTCAGTTTGACTGGATCTAGGGGAGTAAAAGTCCCCCCTACTATGTATAGAGGATCGCCCAAGAGAGGATAGCCTGCTGCTGCCAAATGAATTCTGATTTGATGGGGACGACCAGTTAAAATGCTTACTTCGAGTAATGTGTGATGTTCGTAACGCTCGACTACACGACATTCACTACGGGCATATTTACCTTGAGGTGTTGCTCCATAGATATAGCCCAAAATAGGATGGGGGATTTTACCGATGGGTTGTTCGATAGTCAGGCGATCGCCAATTGTATTTCCTCGAACCAAAACGCGATATACTTTAGTAATCTGGGGAATGTTTTGCCCTATGGTGCTGTTCCGCATTTGCTGAGAAAGCTTCGATTTAGCTAATGGCGATCGCCCTAATAACAGTAGTCCAGAAGTTCCCCTTCCCAAACGATGAATGGGAACTGGAGTATCTTGAGGATAGTCAGTCTTTAGTTGCCACAGCAAAGTATGTTCTAAAAACCCGCCCCCTGGCATTACGGGCAGTCCAGCAGGTTTATTAATTACTAGCAAATCTCGATCTTCGTAGAGAATCTGGAATTGCAGAGGAACTTCTGGTTCGATCCAAGGCGCACGATGATAAGTTAATTTTGCTCCTGTCTTAAGGATAGTTTCGGCACTAGTTTTAGAATCATCGAGCAAAACTCGACCAGATTCAATTCTGGCTTGCCATTCACTCTGGCTGGAGTGGCGATATTTTTGCGTATAGTAATCTAAAACAGTTTTTCCCGCATCAGCAGCTTTAACTCGTTCGCGGTAAACCCAGCCTTTATTCATGCTGCTAATATCGATTTAGATCGATCGATTACTACTTACTCAAGTTAAGCAACATTTCCATGTTGACGTAAGTTTCTCCATTTACCTGGGAGATTATAGATTCTGGTTCGCTGGCACTAGAAAGCTGAATTGGCCCACTAGCAGCCCAAACACGACGATCTAAAAGTTTGAGTAGAGTTTGATTGGCATCTGTACCTGGTTTGAAGGTTACTAAAAGACCATCAGGTAAACAGGAACCACCTTTATAAGCTGCTACGCAAAGTACGGGTAAATTGTTCATCTTATCTGCTTTAATATACTTAAGCGTGCCATTGTTATCAAATTTTTTGAACCGCTCCGAAACAATTTGACAGCGTTGTTGGGGAGTAAAAGGAGGTGGAAATGAACGATCTGTCCATCTAATTAAAGGTATTGAACCTCTTTCGGTTTGAACGGTAGTAGAAATTTGCGTTGTATCGCAAGCAAAACGATCTTGAGCTACTGCTGATTGAGTATTACTAGCGATCGCTCCTATAAGTATACTCAATCCAAGGATAGTTTGGGACAATAATTTGAATTTGGGTTTCATGATTCTTTCTACAAAGCGACTACATTCTAGCTGTAAATATAGAGATGGAAACAGTTTGCTTGTATCTTTATTGTAATACCCAAGAATTGATTTAGGTCAATACAAAGCAACTCTTCATCTAATCTATTTAATTACTTACATATAGTTCTGAGACAATTTTAAAATGCAATTTGTTCTATAGTTGCAATAACTATTATTGCTGACGATACCAAATTGCTAGAGTGCTATCGGTGCCACCACTGACTACGATTTGATTGTTGGCACTAGCAGCAATACTATTAATTTCGTCCGAACGATCTGTAGTCAAATTTTGTTCTAAGGCTTTAGTTTGAAGGTTCCAAATTTTAATCGTGCGATCGCGACTACCACTAATGATGCTTTGTCCGTCACTACTGATAGCCACACTATCTACTTTACTGCTATGACCCCGCAATGTATGTTGTAGGTTGCCCATTGCATCCCAAATTTTAATCGTGCGATCGCCACTACCGCTAACGATAGTATTCCCATCGGGACTAATGGCTACAGTTCTAACTTCTTCTTCGTGTTCTTCTTTGGCGTTTCTCAATTCCCAGGAACGCCAATTCCAAATTTTAACCTGTTTATCCTGTCCCCCGCTAACGATAGTATTCCCATCGGCACTTATTGCCACACTTTTGATTTCTTCCTCATGACCTTCGAGAGTACGTTCCAAGTTGCCCGTATATCTGTTCCAAACCCTAACTCGGCGATCGCCACCACCGCTAACAATAATATCGCCATTGAGATTTATTGCCACACTGTTAACCTGTTCTTCGTGACCAGTCAGAGTCCGTTCTAAGTTTCCCGTATATCCGTTCCAAATTTTGACCTGGTTATCTTCACCGCCACTAACGATCGTTCTACCATCGGCACTAATTGCCACAGCTTTGACTCCTCCTTCATGACCGGGGAGAGTTTTTTCTAATTTACCCGTCACTCCATTCCAAATTTTTAGGCGATCGTCTTCACCACCAGTAACGATAGTTTGCCCATTTGGAGTAATTGCCACACTTCTAATGTCATCACCTTCTTCGTCGTCTCGATCCAGAGCAATATTGTAGGCTAGAGAATAGTTAGAGTTGCCAGTTAAAGTAGGGACATAGGCTATTTCTGCATCATCATCATCTTCTTCTTCTTCTGCTTCTTCTTCGTAGATCTCTAGTTCTGATTCTTCATCTAGATCCTCTTCGGGTGCTTCATCTAGCTCAAACTCTTCTTCAGGTAAATAATTAAAAGAGAGAGAAATAAATAAATTAATCGGAATTCCTCGGCTAATATCACGACCACTCATAATATCTCTTTCTGCTTCGCCGTTAATCCCGACAAGATAACCTTGTTCGTCTAGAACTGCCCCACCGCTGCTACCTGGAAGAGTTTCATTAGTATAAACTAAAGCGTAACCCTGTTTTTTCTGAGGATTTTGTAATACATCTTGGCGAATACTTCTGATTTTGCCATCAACAATATCTAAGTCTGCCTGAATAGCAGGAAATCCAGCTACATAAACTAATTCTAGAGGGGCAATTTCTTCTGAGTCTCCCAATTCGGCAATTTGATAATCATTATTACTCTCGAACTGTACCACCATCAGATCCAAGCCAGGAATTTCTTCTTTAAAGCTGATTTGATGCTTTTGTCCATCGGGAGTATGAATTTCGTATTTGCTGCTGCTTCCTGCTACGTGTTGATTGGTCAAAACCGAGTAAACATTGTTTTGTCGGTTAAAGATTACTCCAGAACCATTGCTTGAAGTTTCAGTATCGACAATTTTGACGGTAATACTTCTTGCCAGTTCGCGAATTTCTCTTCGATCTAAAGCTTGACTCCAAACTTGAGTTGGCTTGAAGGTAAAAGTTGTCAGAGATAAACTGGCGATTAATCCAGTCAGCAGCTTTTGATAAAATTTCATCGGTCAATATTAATATTTATTTGAATATGCGCAAGTTTTAGCCTTTTTATCTGGATTTATATGTAGCTTAATCGAAAGCGATGCTCTTGAAATATACTACCTTGATTAAATTCTACAATTTTTACAATACAGACAAAAATAGACTTTCTAGATCGACTGCAAATTTGTACCATGGGTATTGCACACGCGACTAAGTTAACCCAGCATTTTAGTCTAGACGCGCTACTACAATATATTTTCTATTGAAAAAAGCCAAGTAATAGTTATAGTCTTGCCAATTAATTTTCTCATGATTAAGTAGAGGCTTTCGAGGTCGTTTGCCCGTACGGAAGTCAAGAGTCAAGAGTATATAATTTAAAGTCGGTCACAGATGGACAATCCTAACTTAATACGGTTTCTATTTTGAATCACTATAGTTACACAATTGATTATGGTCGATCTGTATTTAACTGCTGAATGAATAGTTCCAGATCGAAATAAGTTTCTCCATTGACTTCTGAAATCAATTTTGAATTGTCACATCCTCTGCATGTTTTAATAGGACCAGGCGGGCCCCAAACACGACGGTCTAAGAGTTTGATTAGGGCTTGGTTGGCATCCGTACCTGGCTTAAAAGTTACCAATAATCCATCAGGTAGACAAGAACCACCCTTATAGGCTGCGACACACAGAACGGGTAAATTGTTCATCTGGCTGGCTTTGATGTATTTTAAGGTGCCATTGTTGTCGAATTTTTTAAATCTATTGGAGACAATTTGGCAACGTTGTTCTGGAGTATAAGGAGGAGGAAAACTACGATCTACATACCTAATTATAGGTATTGTACCTCGTTCGCTATAGAAAACAGTAGCTGTTCGAGTTTCACCGCAAGCAAAGCGATCTTGACCGTAGCTGGATTTAAGATTAATCGCGATCGCACCAGCAATTATACTCAATCCCAGGATAGTTTTGCTTAATAAATTTTGTTTCATGACTTTTTCCTCAAAGCGACTACATTTTAGATGTCAATATATAGATGAGAATAGTTTGCTTGTATAATATTTGTAATTTAAGCTCATCCCACCTATAAATGAGGTGGGATTTCATGTCAGTTGTCAGTTCGGGGTTGTCAGTTGTACTACTGACCACTAACGCTTTAGGGGCTACTTATCCGACCATCCCAATCGCGATCGGGGGCGAACCCCGTCGCCTCTGTGAAAAAAGCGAGGGCTACAAAAAAGTTAGTCAAAGTTGGTCAGCCTTATTCAAATGGATAAGTTTTAGCCAGAGGTTATTGCCCGCCGACCGCCCCAATTGTGAGGGGTAAGCGTGTCAAAGTCCCCAAATTCGTAGGGG
>JASJEI010000038.1 GCA_030064795.1 Pleurocapsa sp. MO_226.B13
GATCGCAATTATAGATTCAATCCAAATCTATATTTGGTGTTTGAAAATAAGTAGGACGCTACATATAGTAGTTGACTTTCACTCTTTTTTCTTAACTTGTCACCAATGTGCTAGACTATTTTCGCCGATCAGAAAAACTGACGTGAACTAAAATAGCAATATAAAGTAGGGTGGGCATTGCTCTCACTTTTAACTCAACAGAATACTGGAAAACTAATGTTGCCCACCTTACAGGGTATAAATTTTCTCAGAAATCACCTTAAAGAGAAACAATACATCAATTGCGATCGCCGATCTAGTAATGCGATCGCTTCTTTAAGAGCTTCCTAGAACTTACACTGACTCTTCAAATAAATATCATCTAACCGTCCTCCTGCTTCACCCAAAGTCTGACGCATTAAATCTGCTGTCACTACTTCTGTCTTGGCGATCTCACAGATTAAACTTACCTTGACTCTTTAAGTAAATATTGTCTAACTTAGATTGGATTGGGAATGAGGGCGATCGCCTAATGCTTTACCATCAGCAATAAAGGAACTCCTGATAGCAAGACTCCTACTCCTACCAATGCTCCGATGCCAGTGTAAGTTAAACTCGCTTGCAACATATAAACGCAGCTAGCGCAGAAAAGTAAAGGCGTAAGCGGATACAATGGAACGCGGAACGCTCGCGACACTTCTGGTTCTACGGTGCGGAGTACGAACAGAGACAGAGTGGTTAACAATAAAAAGAACCAAAAAACTGGTGCAGTGTATTCGACCATCGTGGCAAAACCGCTGCG
Source organism: Pleurocapsa sp. MO_226.B13 (assembly GCA_030064795.1). The sequence goes on from JASJEI010000038.1 coordinate 782, forward strand.
CGTCAGAGTACCCAACAGGATTAGGAATAGAGCGATCGTCCCCTGTACCAATAAAGAATTGAGCGGTATCTGAGTGCTTTCGTCCCAGCGTCCCAACCAGCCAAACAGCTTCCAATCCTTTCCCAGAGCATAATTGGTACGCGCACCAGTAAAGATCGTCCCCTGCATCGCACCCAGTGCCGAAACAGCAATTAGTAAACTAATAAATCGCGCTCCTGCCTCATCCAGAAACCGACGCATCAAATCTGCTGCTACTACTTCCGAATTGGCGATCGCATTTAACCCCAAACCTTTGAGATAAGCATAATTAACCAGTAAAAAGACTAAAGCGATCGCGCCGATACTGCCTACCAAGACTCTAACCATATTCCGCTCTACATCCTGAATTTCTGCGGAAAGATACGTAGCCTCGCTCCAACCACCGTAAGTAAGCAATACGAAAATCATTGCTGAACCGTAAGAACCTTCGGTATTAGAGATAGAAGATACTATAGGCTCGGAAGCTGAAGTTAAAGCCAATCCTACACAGAAAATGAATAGCAAACCCAACAGTTTGGCTGCTGTCAACCAATTTTGAAGCCATTTACTCGGCTGGATACCGAGAGCATTAATCCCAGTCAAGATAATAACTGCCAAGGCTGCATAAATCGAGTCAGCGCACTCGCCAAATGAAACTATCTGCGCCACGTAATCACCAAATACAAAAGCTAATAGCGCGATCGAACCCGTTTGCATTACGCTTAAACGCGCCCAAGCAAATAGTAAAGCTATCTCTTTGCCAAAAGAGCGTGTCAGATAGTAATATTCACCGCCTGGATGTGGATAGCTAGTTGCTAGCTCCCCGTAGCATAAAGCTCCCATCAAAGAAATTAAGCCACCCAGGAGCCAAATTAGCAGAAAACTTATCTCGTTATTAACATTGGCAGCAACTAGAGCAGGAGTTTTGAAAATACCTACTCCGATCGCAATACCGATAATAACTGCCACTGCATCGACTACATTAAGGGTGGTTTGGGGTTGGGGATTTGGATTATCTGCCAAAATTTTTACTCAGTCAGATGCGGTATGTTCTATTTCTTCAATGTCGTTCAACACGTTGCGCTCGATGGTCTATCTAATTCGGTCTTATTGTTGATAGCAATAAATAATAAATGAGGTTTTGCGGAAAACATTAAGGCTCGGATCGTTTGCTCCCAATTCTAGTAAAGCTTCTCTAACATTATTTCTAGTGCTAAATCTTTGAGCTTCACGATATCTTCTAATATACACCGAGAGATCGCCAGAGTAATAAACTGTACTAGAGGAATCTAAAGTAAAGGGGACGCTGCCATCACCGACAAAATAAACTCTTTCTCATAAGCGATCGGGAATTTCTGTTTCGATAGTTAAAGCACTATCGAGCGCATTCTCGACTTAATTCAGTCAGAAAAAGCCCTGTTATTCTTAGGCTAGATCTTTCTGACTTTCAGTTACTTACTCAGCTAAAAAAAAGACTGTAATATCTATTCTTTTTTCTTCCTTTAAGATAGATAAATAAATTGAATAACTTGTGAGGAAATAGCCAGTGACTATTTGGCGGTTAAATTTCAGCCACTGCTTAGAGAGGAGTCGCAATAATCCCCTCATTTTCCAGACATAGCAGATTAAAGAACGCTTTTTGCCATGTTGGCGATCGCCCGCTCCGTCGTCTTCGGTAGATAGTAATATTTTCCCGCAGCTACTTGAGCGAGTTCTTGGGCTAAACCAGAGGAAATAAATTTATTTTCGCTATCAATCACCAGAAGTTGCATCCCCAATGTCCGAATTGCGATCGCAATTTCTAGTAGTTCTTTTTTAATCTTGGGTTTCTCCATTTCAACTTGGGGTTGTCCTAGGGAGCGAGATAGGGGGATGTTGGCTTTGCCATCCGTAATCAGAGCAATTACCACTTGCCCAATATCCTTTGATTGTCGGGCGTTTTGTCCCATCCGCACCGCTTGAGCTAACCCATGAGCTAGGGGCGAACCGCCACCGCAGGGAAGACTCTCTAGACGGCGACGGGCAGCAGTAATCGAACGGGTAGGGGGTAGCAGCACGTCAGCCCGTTCACCGCGAAAAACAATCAGGGCAATCTGGTCGCGGTGTCGATAGGCTTCTCCTAGTAGTTGAAGCACTGCACCTTTTGCCGACTGCATCCGATGTAGTGCCATCGAACCAGAGGCATCCACCACGAAAATGACCAAAGCACCAGCTTTGCGTGCTAGCCGTTTAACCCGAAGATCTTCTTCTTCAATAATCACCCGTCGCTCTGGCTGGCGGAGACGACGTGCCTTTTGATAGGGAGCTGCTGCGCGCAGGGTCGCGTCTACAGCAACCCGCCTGACGATTCCTTTGGGGAACATGGGTTTGACATAGCGTCCCCGATCTTGAGAGAAGATTACTCCTCGTCCTCCTGCTTTCCCTTGGCGACGGTGCGCCATCTGAGCAAAAGAGAGAACAGCTGGATCTAGGATGACCCCTTCTGGGGCGAAGACAAACTCCTCTGGAAGAGCGGCAGATTCGGGTTCGAGTTGCTCTGGAGCTTCCGAAGTTTCAGCACGATCGGGTGGCGGTTCTTCGGGGAGAGGTTCTGGACTGGGGGTTGGTGGCGGTTCTGGGGGAACTTCCAGCACGATCGCCCGTGGCACGATCGCCAGTTCAACCCCACAGCGCAAGTCCTCGGCATTCACTGCTAACCTTCCATTCAAGGCAGCATGGGCTTTGGCAATCCGCGTGGCAAATAATTCACCTCGATGTCCTTCCACCTGTCCCCGAATGGCTTCCTCAACCAAATATTCAATTTGCTCGGTGGCGATGGTTACCTGCTTTAGCCAGGATCTTGCCAGCACGATCTGGGTTTTGAGGTCGTCAAGCTCTTCGGCATACTGACTTAGAAACTCTCTGGGAGACTCTTTATAGCGAACCACTCGGTCAACCGCTTCGACCCTAGCAGCAACTTCTAACACTTCATCAGCAAATAGAACGCTGGCAAATCGATCGATCAGATGCGCCCGCAAATCTCCTTCTGCTGGGTTGTAGGTGGCAATAAATAACGGCTTGCAAGGATGCTGAAAACTAATACCTTCTCGCTCGATCTGATTGTATCCTTCGGCTAGGATCGTCAGCAGCAGGTTTGTGATGTGTTCGTCCAACAAATTTATTTCATCTACGTAGAGTACTCCCCGATGGGCTTCTGCCAGCAGACCAGGTTGAAAAACGGGTTCTCCCCGCTGAATAGACTGACTGACATCCACCGAACCGAGCAACCTGTCTTCTGTTACGCCTAACGGCACTTGAATGAAGGGAGTGGGAATAAGTTGCCTGGGAAGGGAAGCAAAAGAAGAGGGGAACTTAGAGCGCGTCGCATCGTCCCATTCCTCTGGATAGTCGGGGTCGCAGTTACAGCAAGACCCTGAGATTACCTCAATGGGAGGCAAAAGAGCATGGAGGGCGCGTGCCATAACCGATTTGGCTGTTCCTCGACCCCCAGCAATAATTACGCCTCCTAATCCTGGATCGACGGCAAGTAGCAACAGTGCCAACTTAATCCCATTCTGCCCCACAATTGCCGTTAATGGGAAGCTGGAAATAATAGAAACACGATTTAACTCGGATGTGACTGTCATAGGCAGGATTGAACCCTAAGAGCTTAAGGACTAAAAGAAATCGGCAGTGGCTGATTCGTCAAATGTTTCCCCTTGCAGAAGAGATAAAGAAGGGTTCTTTAATAAAATCAGTTATAACTATCAGGTACATCTCTCCTGCTGTACTCCTTTCTATTGTTACTGTTTTAACCTTTCCTTTAATTTCTCTAGATAGATGAAATTTGTAGATTATTTTGCCAATTCTGATTTTATTGTATTATTAACAATAAAAAGCAATGCAATCTTGTATCTATTGAAAGAAGGCTGTCAATGGCACTCGCCATCTCACGATCTTCCTCGCTGGTCAACGGTAAGAACATATTTTGACCGTTGGAAGCGAAAAAAAGTCTGGAACAAACCGAACCAGATTTTACTAGAAAGATTGAGAATTGAAGAAGGAAGAAACAGTAAGCCGAATGCAGCATCTATAGATAGTCAGTCGATTAAAACGACAGAAAACAGGGGGAGATATACGGATTTGACGGAGGCAAGCAAGTCAAAGGTGTGTAATGCACCGCGCCCGCAAGCTCTTGAATTCAATTCAAGAGAACCTGGCGGTAGAAAACGTCACATTTTAGTAGATATATTCATTATCTCACTAATGGTCAGTTCAGGCTTCGCAGGGGCTGTTTTGTGAGTCTACGACTGCTAAGGTTTCCCCTACAGTTCAAGCCAGACGTGGCTGAGTAACTGTAATCATGGCAAAACGCGATCGCTCTTTCCTTCAAGATTCATGACTAATAATTTTACTCGACAAAAAGAAAATTTTTTTAATCTTTGGGCTCCTTTCTATGATTGCTTGTTCACCACCGTCTTCTACCAGGCGATTCATCAACGACTGTTGGAGTATGTGGAGTTAAAGGAAAATGCTGCTGTACTCGATCTAGGATGCGGTACGGGGCGGTTAATGAATCGTCTGGCTGCCGAGTTTCCCACCCTCAAGGCAATTGGATTAGATCTTTCTCCTCAGATGCTGCGTGAAGCAAGAGCGCGGAATCGGTACCATAAAAGATTAATTTTTGTTAGCGGTAGGGCAGAATCTCTCTCTTTTGCCGACGAACAGTTTGATGCTGTTTTTTGTACTATGAGCTTTCTTCATTATCCCCATCCAGAGCAAGTCTTTCATCAAGTCAGTCGGGTTCTGGCTAATGGAGGACGTTTTTACTTAGTTGATGCTTATCGAGGAGAAAATAATTTTTCCAGTTTTGTCCCCTGGATTGGTGAAATGAGATTGTACAATCGGCAGCAAAGAGAACAATTAGCAAGGACAGCTGGTTTATCGGCGATCGCTCATCATTATTTATTACCTGGCATTTTGCTAACCATTTTTGCAACTCTCCCAGAGCGATCGTAATGGTTTTAGATGGGTTGAGGAGAAGTTAACTTTTGCTAAAATGTCTTAACCACTAAAAATTAGGGCGATCGAATATTCTACTAGCGAATACTGCGGTATCATTATCTCCAAAGAGCCAAGTAACAGATACCCTGGAATAAGTTAGGGTAATCTCAGCAATCAATAATAACTCTAATTAACAGTAATAATTATCAATGCGTTGGCAACCACCAGTTATAGCGATGTTAATCGGATGTCTAACCACAGCTACTTTTAATTCTTTGGGATGGTTGCCAATTTCCGAACGCAAGCTCTATGACTATTATCTAAGATCGCGTCTTGAAGAACCCCAAGATCGAAAAATTATTATTGTGGGACTGAATGAAAAGGATATAGAAAAACTCGGTTTTCCAATTGACGACAGTACCCTAGCAACTTTATTAACTAAAATCAAAGCACAAAATCCTCGTGCTATTGGTTTGGATTTGCATCGCAATGTTAATATTGGCGAATCAGGTCATCAAGAGTTGGATGAGATCTTTAAATCTACACCCCAGTTAATTGGAGTAGAAAAGACTGATGGCGGTAATCCCAATCATCTCTCAATATCTCCTCCAGCAGAATTAGAAAAACTAGGTCAAACTGGGGCTAGTGAAATTATCGAAGATGGAGAAAATGGTTTAGTTCGCCGTGGATATTTATACGTTCAAAAATCGGATCGGGAGGAAATGTTGCCTAGTCTGGGGCTAGCTGTCGCTCTAAAATATTTGGAAACAGAAAATATTTTTCCTACTGCTGGTAAAAAGTCATGGCTCAAACTTGGCAATGCAGTTTTTCCCATGTTGAAAGCAAATCGGCTGTTTTATTCGCCTCTAGCTATAGATAACTATCAAACTATAATTAACTACCGCAATGCTAAAAGTGAATTTTTGCAAGTTAGTTTTTCTGAAGTAATAGAAAACAAAATTAAAGACGGTTTTTTTGAAGATAAAATAGTTTTTATTGGGACGACCGCCGAAACAATTGAGGATATTTACATAACTCCGTATAGCTATCACTTTCAAGATAATTATGCGTTTACTTATGGAGTAGAAATTCATGCGAGCTTAGCTAGTAGTGTTATAAGTGCAGCTTTTAACGATCGTATTGTTATTAAATTTTTACCGAGTTTTTGGCAATTTACTGGTCTTTTTTTTATATTAAAAATAACTTCTTTCGGCTCTTGGTATTTATATGTAAAAAATAATTTTTCACGAAATATAAAAATAGCAATACATATTATATTTTCTGGTTTCAGTTTGGTTGTAATCTTAATTTTTGGTTATTTGTTTTTACTTTTTGGCTGGTGGGCTTCTACAGTAACTGCTTTAGTTATTGCTTTGAGCAGTGAAGTTTGTATCTATATTTTTATTAGACTCGATCGCCTTCAACAAGAAAATTTAATTTTAGAGCAAAAAGTTAAAGAAAGAACTTTGGCTTTAGAGGAAGCGCAAAAAAAAATTTTGTCTCAGGAAAAATTAGTTCTTTATCAGAAGCTAGCTCGCTATATCGCTCATGAAATTAAAAATAAGACTAATATAATTGGCTTGAATATCGAAAATAGTCAGTCAGAACTTGCAGAATTACAATTAATTATCGAAGATAATTCTTTTCTCTTTGAAGAAATTGCTGAATCTCAAGTACAATTGTATTCAGGATATACTCCCTCATCGCCACGAGAAATAATTTTAAATTTAAACGATAAACTCTCTCGAATTCAGTCTGTCAATCAAAAAGTATCAGTAATTATTAGTGAAATATATAATCAAGGTATAGGTAATAACGATAAAGATAGTTCTACAATTACTGAGATCGATATTAATCAATTACTCAACAACCTACTAGCAGATACGATTCAAATCTGTGAATTTAAATACAACCGTTTAGAAATTATAATTGAGCGCGATTATAGTCAAAAACTTAAAAAAGTAAGCTGTAATCTATCTGAAATAGAAAGAGCTTTAGATAACATAATCTCGAATGCAGTTTACTATCTTTATTTGAAAAAAACTCAGACAGAAAATTATCAGCCAAAGCTATCAATATCTACTTTAAATAGAGCGGATCATATCGAAATAAAAATTAGCGATAATGGTACGGGAATACCAGCTGAAAATTTAGACAAAATTTTTCAAATATTTTGGACAACTAAGATTTCTCCTGAAGGTTTAGGTCTGGGTCTTCATTTCGCCAAAGAATTGGTGGAAAAACAGGGAGGAAGCATAACGGTTGCTTCAACTGAAGGTGAGTATACAGAGTTTACAATCACTTTGTAAAAAAACTGTCATTTAATCATCGAGCGTTAAACAACGACCGTCTTGGTAAGAAAGCTGGCTGCGATCGCAGTCAGGTAAAACCAAAATATTCAGATTCGCCGGTTCAATCGATAGTCTGGCTGGAGCGCGTTTGTCTTAAATGAAGGAGAAACATACCAACTAGATTCTCGCTCAACCGCGATCGCTCTGTCCAAACTTGGCGTTATGTTAAGTACGGATGATTACTTTAAATTAAGACGATCCCCCAATCACCAAATCCTTCAATTCCCTAGGTCAAAATATTAAACTGTTCAACCGAACTCAATCTTATGTGTAGTGGCTCGGTCGGAATTGATATTGCACCTTTGAGTTAATCAACCCATAATTGGAAAATTTCTAACTTTGAAGCATATGTTTGCAATCACCAAATTAAGAAAAATATCGTCCGCTCCTAAATCCGATGGTCACAAGCTACTTTTAAGGTGTTAGTATAATTCTATATCTAATGGCAAGCTTTTTTTCCATCATAAAGATGTATTAATTTATTCATAATTCAAGCAGGGTAAGAGCGTCTCAAACCCTATTGACAAAAGGATTGTAAAACAGTCATCATATAGTCATTATTCATAGCTGCGCGTTTCATTTTTTGTCGAGCGCGATCGCTTCAGACTCTTCTCTTGATTGAGGGCATTTAATGCCATGCGTCGGAGTAGAGCCAAGTTACGAGGGGCGTTGCCAGAACGGATGCGACAATGATCCTCATTATCTCTTGGTGCGCGTTCCCATGCGGAGGAAACCTCCGCGGGGTCGTTTATCCCCGAATGGGGGCACCGCAAAGTTACGTCGAGAGTCCAATGGACTTGGTTTTCAATTCCCCAATGAGTGCGAATTGCATTACCCAGGTTCTGAGCGTCTGCGGGTAGAGAAGACAGATAAAAGTGGACTTCATGGGTAACTTTATTCCATAGATGGCGGGTTCTCTCGATCATCACAATGGTTTGAAGACCTGACCACTGTCCTTGTTTATAGAGACCACCAAACTCAGATAGAGGAACAGCCCAACAGCAACGTTTTTCTAGGCGATGATGTCCTGCTTGCTCCGTCCTTACGCGCTCGGAGACCTCAGCCCTAAAGGATTAGCTTCGCGTCACGCGGGCGGTGCGCTTTTTCCACAGATCGCCGAGTGGAAACGCTAATCCCTTGAAAATCCGACGCGATCGCTTTATCGAACCAATTTTTGACCTGGACGTGAAGGGTGGGATGATTAGTTTTAAGTGCCAAGACGATCGGCAGCTTTTTTGGCACGAATTAAACGCACAATCTCAGGCGCGAGTTCCCATCGCATCGATAGTAATCACAGCTCCTTGAATATCGATTAATTCTAATAGGGCAGGAATCGCCGTTATTTCATTAGAATGATCTTCGACTTTTATTTGACCTAGGGTCAAATTTTGCTCTGCCACCCATGCTGTGACTAGATGCAAAGCTTTAATGCCTTGCTCGCGGTCATAAGACCCCCTCAAACACTTGCCATCTATGGGCACAATTTTTTGCTTTAATGAAGGAATTAGTTGTTGCACCCATTTAGTTAGACATTCTGAGAGAGCTATGGGATTAATCCTCTCAAATAACCGACGAAAGGTGTCATCGCTCGGGATTCCATGAGGTAATTCTAAAAATTCTTCTAACCACTGTTGTTTACTGAGACCAGAATTTTCGATGTCTTCCCAGCCCTCAGCAGAGAGCGATGACAGCTAAAATTGCAATGACTAAAATATCTGTTAACAAGTGCTTTTTCGTTCGATTAACTCTCGGGTCTTTAATATCATTAAAATAACTGGATAAATCAGCTTGTATTTGGGAAATTGGGTTGAGTTTTGCGCTTTTAGCTGCTGGTTTTTCTGGCGATCGCTTTTACAGGTGCAAATCCTTTACCCATCAATTCTTTCCCCTAATCGTCTCAATTTACTCTAGTTAATATTGAAAGTATATTATCTAAGCGAAATTTTATTAGTTTTAAAAAAGAGATTGTATCAGGTAACTTTTGTCAAGGACATTTTATCCAAAATAAGATGAGCTAACCCTGATAATTCAAGCTGATTGAAACTCGAATACGTTGGGCAATAACTACCCAGATAAAATGTAATATTTTTGACAAGATAAGGGGAAAAACTTAAGAGTTAATTGGCGTTTTTATGTTAAATTAACAACTTGTTTAATTCCTTGATGAACTAATAAATGAATGCCTTTAAAACCTTGAAAGATCCAGCGTAATGTGGGACAGGCTGTTAATTTTCCTAACTGATGAGGAATTCCAGTTTGGGCATTAAATAATTGACGACGAACCTCTCTTTGCCCAAGAGAATAAACCATCAAACACAAACCCCTTGATTTTCCGAGCATCATTCTGGATAATTCGCTACTTATTCTCCTGGTTATTCTCATGAAGCATCCCTTCATGAGAATGACTGACCTTTAACCCATCTCTTCGGTGGCAATTTCATCTCACTTTTTTCTCCCTCAGTCGATTCTTTTTCCTTTCCTGATTCCAGAATGGTTTGGTTTGACCCCGATTTCAGACGCACTTCATCTGTGGGGCTGATGGATGTGGGATATATCTACAGCAAATAAGACTCTAAATACAAAAGTAATCAATCTTTAATCAATTCTGCTTTAAGCGATCGCACGACTAAATTCCTAACTAGCTCGAAACCCCGACTAATCCTTTCAGGGTTGCGATATAGTTTGCCCATCAACATTGCACCTTCCATGGAGGTAATAATAGTTTCTGCTAATAAATCTGGATCTACATGAGATTTAAATTCAGCTTCTCCGTCTCGAATCAGATCGGCGATCGCCGTTTGCCACAGATCGAAGACTTCCTGTAAGTGATTGCGAAACGAGGGGTCTTGTTCTGCCAGATCGACGATAAAATTCCCCAAGATACAGCCAGCACATTCGGGAGATTCTATTTGTTTTGCTTCTAGGCGATCGATAATCCATAAAATGCGATCGCGGGCATTATCTGCTTGCCGATAGGCAGGATCGAGAATATTAGATTTTAGTTGCGTCCATTCAAAGTCAATTAAGGCGTGTCCTAATTCTTGTTTAGAACGAAAATAATTATAGAAACTACCACTCGACGCACCACTAATCCGAAATAGCTCGTTAAGTCCCGTTCCCGTCAAACCCTTGCTGTGAACCGTATCGAATACAGACTTGAGTATATCTTCTCGCGTGCGCTTGAGATTAACCATGAAAAAAGTAGGGGAATTTGATTGACGAATGTGAGGCTGACTGCTAAATATGTCAGGATTTCCAGACAATTATAGCTAAATTCTAAATAGAAAGTTTTATTTAGTTTATGTCCATTGCCCAAGTAAAAATAGCAACTATGACTACATTTAGCTAAAAATAAACAAATTGCAACGAAGCCTTCTTGAGATCGAACCTAAATACTTGAAACCTGTATCTTTAGTTACAGTAATTATTTAGAAAGAACATTCTAATTAATCACAACGGCTATGAACTAGGAACAAAGAGCTATGATTTGGAATACCCAGAATACAGCTACAGAATGGGAACTATCATGCGATCGCGGGGAGCTAAAAGATCTAGCAGTTAGTTGTTTAATCTGCGGTCAATTTCATAGCACGGAAGATCACTACAAATTTATGGCAGATATGCCCAGTCAGCCTGCTGGTTTGATTGAGGATCTGATGAAGATGGGTGTATACGATCGAGATGCCCTCAAGGTTGCTGAGAGTATTAGTAAAGCGGATTTGCAAAAGGCTTTATTTCTGAAAATTGCAGGACGCAATAATCCCAAGAGAGAGCGTTTGGTCAACGAACTAATCAAACAAGCAGGGGGTTTGGATGAGGCGTTTGCTGCTGCCTTCGGTCATAAGTCGGGTGAGTTTTACAACGATGCGATCCGTAACAGTCGTTTTACCCGTCGTCGGTTTTTACGTAACGTAGCAATTGGTGCAGCCTTGGTAACTTTAGCTAGCTGTAGCGGAGAACAACAGGCAATAGAAGCAACACCCGATGAAGAACCAATCGATGCAGGCAATTTGGAAAAAAAAGACCTTAAGGTGGCGTTTTTGCCTATAACCTGCGCTTCGCCGATAATCATGTCAGATCCTTTGGGATTTTATCAAAAACACGGTTTAAATGTAGAATTACAAAAATATGCCAGTTGGTCGGTAGTACGGGATGCTGCGATCGCAGGAGAATTAGATGCCTATCATATGCTGGCACCGATGCCCATCGCCATGACTTTGGGTTTGGGTTCGACTGCTTTTCCCGTCAAGCTGGCAAGTATCGAAAACAATAACGGACAGGGAATTGCTGTAGCCAATAAGCACAAAGGCAAAATCAACAGTGCTGCGGACTTTAAAGGCTTTACCATTGGCATTCCCTACGACTATTCCAACCACAACCTAATTCTGCGCTATTACCTGGCTGCTGGCGGATTAAATCCCGATCGAGACGTTAAAACCACCGTCTTGCCTCCCCCTGATGCGATCGCCAAAATGGCAACGGGACAAATCGACGCTTTTATCTTGCCCGATAATTTTACTCAAAGAGTAGTTCACGACGATCTTGGTTTTATCCATATCCTCACCAAAGACATCTGGCCAGGACATCCTTGCTGTGCCTTTACCGCTAGTAACGCCTGGATTGAAGAATATCCCAATACCTTTAGGGCATTAAACAAAGCGATTATCGATGGGGCAAACTACGCCAATAAAGCCGAAAACCGCAAAGAAATCGCTGCTGCGATCGCACCGCGACAATATCTCAACCAACCAGTTGAAGTATTAGAAGCAGTAATGACGGGTAAGTTTGAGGATGGATTGGGTAACAATCTAGATGTACCCGATCGCATCAAGTTCGACCCCTATCCCTGGAAGAGTTTTGCTACTTGGATTTCTACTCAATTAGTCCGTTGGGATTATCTACCCGAAGAAAAAGCCAACTATACCGAAATTGGCGAACAAATATTTATGACAGATTTAGCCAGAGAATTAGCCCAAGAATTGGGGGCAGAACCACCTCAAGAACTATTAAAAGTAGAAAAGCTAAAATTTGATGAATTAGACCCCACTCAACCCCAAGCATATCTTAAGGAACAGATCGATAAGTTCGGCGTTTAGCCCCTGAACGATATTGAGCGACAGATTTGCAATAGCGTAGCGGTTGCGAAGCATCTTACACGATTGCACATGGCTGGGAAACCCAGCCGTGCCTCGTGCGCAAGTCCGAAGGACTCAGCCATGCCGTAGGCTTATCGCCACAAGCTTGTAGTTATTCCCCGCAATGAACTAGGACAATGGCTCGATCCCAATGCCGATATTCTTTTGGACGAATAGATAGCTGCTTTTGACGACGAGATTTAGATTGGGCATCAAAACCACTTTTTTATCGAGTCAAAGAAGCTAAATTAAATAACATTCCTACTTATGTTAGCTTGATTAAGTTATTAGATAATTATCAATTTAATAATCAAAAATCAGAACTAGTTACTAAATTATAAAAAGCAAAAATTGATAAGTTTATTAATGAAATTTATCTAACCTAGCCAATTATAATTATTCAAAAATATCTAAAAATATCTAAAAAAATATCTAAAAATAAAATTATCTTGGATCGAATTTCAAAAAAGCTTTGAAAGTATTTATTATTTATTATTTATTATTTAATTTAATTTTATTCCAAATATGTTATGCAAAAAGAGAAGATTTGGGGAAACAAACACGAGTAAAATATACCTGAAAATATACCTGAAAATATACCTGAAAATCCACCTGAACTTTTCCTCTGGTAATGATTGTAAACTAACTCGATAATATCTATATATCAAAATTAATTCACTAAAATTAAAAAAGGAGAAGGGAAAAAAGTAATGGTTAGTATGTCTTTTGAACAGCACCTATAAAACTGTAGAAATCTTCTGTGAAGATGAGCTGTGGTTGCGTCAGGTGCGATCGCCTCGCCACCCCCCATAGAAGCGATTTATCTCTTTCGGTGAGGTGGGATTCGAGACGTTTGTCAGATGTTTTTCCTAAGTTGAATCTCTACGATGAAGACAGTAAACAGCAATCAAACATACTTTCAATATCAACTTTTCCGAACCCAGGGAGATTGAAACCAATGAATGTGCGATGGCAAAAATTGTTAGTGAAAACCAGTCTGTGGTTAACCACTGAGATTTGGTTCAACTTTTTAGGAATCGATAACTTGGCTGACTATAGCGAGTTTATTTTTGAGAAGAATGCGATCGTTCAGCTGCTACATAATTAAATATTAGGAGATAAAATGACTAAGATTTTAGTCAGTGATGAACATCCTGAAACCAAAAACCTTTTAATTAAATGCTTGGAAACAGCAGGATTTGAGGTGATTGGTGTAGAAAATGGTCTTGTTAGTGTTCAGTTAGCATATGAGAAATTCTCTACTACCACCGACAGTAAAGAATCAAATACTCAAGAGTCCATATTTCCATCCATTCCTCGACTGCGTGAGGTCTTTGAGTTTATCGAATTGAATTATCATCAAAATATTAGACTAAAAGAAGTAGCTCAAGCAGTTGGTTATTCCTCAGCTTACTTGACCGACTTAGTACGAAGACTTACTGGAAAAACAGTCAATAATTGGATTATCGAGCGTCGGATAGCCGAAGCAAGCACCTTGCTTTTAGAAACTAATCTCTCCGTTGAAGAAATTGCTTTTAAAGTAGGCTATCAAAATATCAATCATTTCTACTTTCAGTTTCGCAATTACTATAAAACTACCCCCCGAATTTGGAGAAAATCACAGCGTTGTAAAGTAATCTAGAGCCAAACGCAAACTTAAAGAAATTAAAAGAAAGAATAGTTAAAATTAACAAACGCATTGCTATTTGAGAGTGAAATCATCTCAATTATCGAAGGATAAAAAAGTAGATTTACTAAGTCGTTAATTATTGCAGCCCTGAGTAATTTTTTTGGCAGTTGCTCAGGGCTATTTTTTTATAAAGTTTTTTACATTCATCTATTTCTTCTAACTAAATAAACTACAACTTGTCTAAAATACAATAAATCATCATCACCTAAAAATAATTAAATATCGCTGCTAGAAGTACCGAAAAATAGTTAATTATCAATCCAATTAGAAAGTAATATCCTTAGATTAAGAAAAAGCAAAAGGGATAGTAAACAAACTAAACTTTGCATTTCTTACAAAACTCTATTTTCCAAGAAAAAATCATGACTGTGACACATAATTTCAATGTAGACCCAACAAGATCTGAGTCGGCTATCGGTGAAGCTGTCAGTATTGAACTTAAAAATCCTGCTCAACAGAATCAGGTTTCATCTAGTGAGCTTGCAGATTCTTCAGACTTAGCAACAATATATGTAATTAAGCAAGTTGTTGATAAGAACAAAATTAAAGCTTTAACAAATGATTTGAATTTAGAAACAAAAAAACCTGATTTTGGTATTGGTGAAGCCGTCAGCATTGAACTTGAAACTACTGCTCTAGAGAATCAGCCTCAATCTAGCGAGCTTGTAGATCCTTCCCCAATAGACTTGGCAACTTTATTGGTAATTCAGGAAGTTCTCAAGATCGTTAATAGTGAAAGGGGTCGAGTAGGATTGTCACCCCTCAGACTGCATTCGCAACTGACTGCAGCAGCTCAAGCACATTCCGACGATATGGCAAGGCATAATTTTCTGAGCCACACTGGTTCCGATGGTTCATCACCATTCGATCGCATGAGGCGATATGGTTATAATTTTCGATGGGCTGGAGAAAATGTGGCATCAGGTTATTCCTCACCTCAAGATGTAATGCGAGGTTGGATGAATAGTAGTGGTCATCGTGCCAATATTCTCAATCCTAACTTCCGCGATATTGGTATTGGTTACGCTCTCGGAAATAGACCCTATTGGACACAAAAATTTGGGGCATAGCTATTAAAGCTAATCGGGTTAGAACTAACAAAGCTCAAACAAACTGACACACAGTGTCTGAAAGTTCTGTCAATAGAAATTTACAAAAATAAAGAGGTTAGTAGTCAAATGGTAAACAATCAGAATCTAGCAATAGCTGAAAATGAATTAACAGGAAAATATCTAGTTTTGTTCCGTGAAGATGCAGTCACTGAAGGTATGCAAATGTTAAGCGATCTGGGCGGAATTAATGTGTCTAGCAGTGAACAATCCCAAACAGGTCAGTATAAACTTTTGAATACTTTAGGTGTTGCAGTAGTGAGTGCAGACCTCGAACAAATGCGCTCCCTGAGAATTTCTGCCGCAGAAAATAATCCTATCCTGGCAATTGAGCCAGAAAGGGTAGTTTATGCCTCAGCATATATAGGTTCTAGGAATCTAGAACTAGCCAACTCAATTGTTACTAACAATCTAACAACAGGATATCTACAAGGTTACCGCGATGCTGTCAACCATTTATTCGACTCCTTGGTTTCTGAAGAACAAACTCAACTTCTGAATCCACTTGTCAATGAATCTGTAGCAACTTGGGGACTTCAAGCAACTAACGTGTTGGAATCATCTTCTAGTGGTCAGGGTATTAAGGTTGCAGTCTTAGATACTGGATTTGATTTCAATCATCCCGACTTTATCGGGCGAAGTATTATTAGCAAATCCTTTATTGAAGGGCAAGAAGTACAAGATAAAAACGGACATGGCACTCACTGCATTGGTACAGCTTGCGGTACTCGCCAACCAGTTCAATTACCGCGCTACGGTGTAGCATACAACTCGGAAATTTATGTCGGTAAAGTACTCAGTAATCAAGGCAGAGGGCCAGATGGAGGAATTCTTGAAGGTATTGAGTGGGCATTAGCCAATGAATGTCAAATTATCTCAATGTCTTTGGGTGGAAGAACTCAAGTCAACGAACCATACTCTCCTATATATGAGGCCGTTGCTCAACGAGCACTGCGTCGCGGTACTCTAATTATCGCAGCAGCTGGAAATGATAGTAATCGTGCCTCTGGTCGTATTGTTCCCGTTGCTCGCCCAGCTAACTGTCCTTCAATCATGGCAGTTGCAGCTCTTGACTCACAGCTACGAATTGCCAATTTTTCCAATCGAGGCATCAATCCAGAAGGAGGTCAGGTAGACATTGCAGCTCCTGGTGTAGGAGTCTACTCTAGCTGGTTAATGCCTACGCAATACAGAACAATTAGCGGTACGAGTATGGCAACACCACACGTTGCAGGCATCGCTGCTCTCTATGCAGAAACAAGTGGCTTGAGAGGACAAGAACTCTGGAATTATCTTACGCAGACTGCTCGTCGCTTACCCTTAGCTTCAGAAGATGTCGGCACTGGTCTCATTCAAGCACCTTAATTAAACGATAAGTAAGGCAAAAGAAACTAGCTATGTCCGAGGTAAATTTATTAATTTCTGTTGAAGATATTGACAGAGAACAAATTCTTGAAGTCGTTCAGGCCTTACAAACCTATGGAGTAAAAATAGAACGGGTAATGGAACAAATTGGAATAATCAGAGGTTCAATTGACGCTGAAGAAGTCAAAGGGGTTTCTCAAGTTGAAGGTGTTGCTGCTGTCGAAGTCGAACAGGAATTTCAGCTTAAACCGCCAGAATCAGAAATTCAATAGATATCTCTGCACACTGCTGTAAAATCCACATCCCCGTGCCACATAGGAAAATCAACTATTAAGAATACAGAAAGATAGAGGATAAATTACAATGACAACTAATGAATTTGTCGCATCAGATAGACTTGATGTAATTGAAGCCAATAAAGAGATTGAAAAGCAACTGCACCAATCAGTCTCAAGTGACGGTGAATCGATCGATTTTGAAGATACTCTAATTGCCAGTGATTTTGCAGGAAAAGCCTCCCAAGGCGAAATTGAAGCGGTAGTTAGTTTTAATCCGTCTCGTGCTATGGATGAAGTTATGGAAGTTCAGACAGTAGCGATCGCACAAGACCTAGAATCGCTTCCAGATGCTGCTACATTAGCATACTCACAGCCAGCAACAGTCTGTGGTTCTGACGATCGCGTCCACGTTACACCTGCAAATGACACCCCTTGGCGATGGATTTGCAAATTAATTATTACCTTCCCTAATGGTTCAAGATTTGTTGGTACAGGATGGTTCATCGGAGCGCGCACAGTGATGACAGCGGGACACTGTCTCCATAGCCGTGAGCTTGGTTGGGCGCGGTCAATTGAAGTGATTCCAGGGATGGACGCAGCTCATCGTCCCTACGGCTCTCAGATTGGTACTTCCTTCCGCGCTACACTAGGCTGGACTAGAGATGCAAAGCCTGATTATGACTACGGAGCGATTATTCTCCCAAATGATACCCTTGGTAATCGAGTTGGCTGGTTTGGATTCACTGCTCCTACTGACAGCGAACTACAAGGTTTATTGCTGAATAACTCTGGCTATCCTGGTGACAAGCCATTTGGCACTCAGTGGTTTAATGCTGGCGGAGTTACCCAGGTCGAGGAGCGCAGGATTTACTATATGTTCGATACAATGGGCGGTCAAAGTGGCAGTCCTGTCTGGCGGAAGCGCAATGACGAACGCCATGTAGTGGGAATTCATGCTTACGGTGGTTGTCCTAATAGTGCCACCAAAATTACAACAGAAGTGTTCAATAATATGTTGGAGTGGCGAAATAACCCTTCTTAGTACACTCCTACACGAACTGAATTCTGACACTAACTAATTAGATAGGTTTTCTATTGGATGCAAGAGATCGGAGGAAGACAACACACTCTGTGTCCCTGCTTCCTACAAATAACCTAAATTCTACTATGGCTATGACAAATTACGATCCAAATCAATCAGTTTCCTCAGCGAATAATACTCGTAAAAAAGATGCTAGTGAAGCAATCAGTATTGAAGGCAAGATTAGTCAGGTAATGGAAAGTTTTCCTTTGCAATTAATGGTGGAAACTGATAGGGGTCGTTATTATGTTGCTCTGATTTCAGAAACCAAGATTACTCAGCAAGAAAAAACAGTAGATGCTAGTAACTTGAATCCCGATCTAAAGGTAAAGATTCATGGTCTGTCTTCGGCGGTAAATCAATTAGCTATGACCGCTCAAGTAATTGAAATCAAAATTTAGCTAACAAGCCTGTCCAAGCAGTAATTTCGTAATTTCATTTTTTGGAGGTTATTTATGACTTGTCAATGCGGAAGATCTTATATTGTTCGGCAAGGAGATATACTCTTTGACATTGCCCAGCGAGAGTTAGGTGATGGTAATCGTTGGCCCGAAATCATGAATCCTGATTGCAGTAAACCTGTTAACGAGACGATTTTTCCAGGTCAAGAATTGTGCATTCCGAATGGTAATGGTAATGGTAATGCAATAGAGTTAGAAGCTACATTTTACGCCCATGAGAATGTAGGATGTGCTTTCCCAGCCTCAGGTGTATTTGGCATAACATTACGTGCAGCACTTGAAGGTCGATTTGAGCCACGATGCCCAAATACCGGTGAAAATGTTCCGCGCGTACAATGTGCAGTAGCTCGCTCTCAAATCCCCCTGCGTACAAAGTTTACTTTGGTTCTTTGGGATGGCAGGCAAGTTCCCGCAGAAGCCTTAGATGTAGGTACGGCAATTGTAACGGGTAAAATTGATATTCTTGTCGATACTATTGCAGAAGCACTCGAACTAGGTAGAAAGCCTGTCAAGGTAATTTTGTAATTTAATTTTTTGGAGGTTATTTATGACTTGTCAATGCGGAAGATCTTATATTGTTCGGCAAGGAGATATACTCTTTGACATTGCTCAACGAGAGTTAGGTGATGGTAATCGTTGGCCCGAAATCATGAATCCTGATTGCAGTAAACCTGTTAACGAGACGATTTTTCCAGGTCAAGAGTTGTGCATTCCTACTGAACCTCCAGGGAACGGCGGTTTTGCAGATATCGTGTCGCGTCAAACCTACGCAACTATGTTTCCCAATCGTAACGGTTTGTACTCCTATAACAGTTTGGTGACAGCAACGCAAAGATATCCAAACTTCTGTAATGAAGGCTCTGATACACAACGCAAACGCGAAGCAGCAGCGTTCTTAGCTAATATTGCCCACGAAACTGCCGAGGGAAATAGCGGTCTTGTATACATCGAAGAATTGCGCTGCATTCCTAACGGCTGTGGAGACGAATACTGCGATCGCAATAACACTACGTATCCCTGTAGACCTGGTCGTAGCTATCACGGTCGTGGTCCGATGCAACTATCGTGGAACTACAACTACGGTGCAGCAGGTCGAGCTTTAGGCTATGATTTGCTCGATAACCCTGACTTAGTCAAGTCGGATGGCACGATCTCATTTTCTACAGCTTTATGGTTCTGGATGACTCCTCAACCACCAAAGCCTTCTTGTCACGATGTTATGAGTGGTCGTTGGACTCCCTCTCCCGATGATGTCAATGCTGGTCGCAAACCTGGTTTTGGTATGACTATCAATATTATCAACGGTGGTTTGGAATGTGGCAGACCTACAGATGACAGAGTTGAGAGAAGGGTACGGTTTTACAGGCAGTTTTGCCAAATGCTAGGGGTAAGTGCAGACAGTAATGTCTACTGCGATCTCATGCGACCTTATCCTTGATTCACAAAGTTAAACAGATAATTTTTGAGAGAAATCATGAAACGACGACTTTTATTATCTAAGGCTCCTATGGCAGCCATCGCTCTTTCAGCCATTAGTTACAAGTCGATAAACGACATACAAAAGTTCGCTTTTGAAAGAAAGACTCATGCTGAAGGCTGTAATTGCCAAATATGTTTGCAGACATCAAATTCTTTGGAAAAGCAAGAATGACACCAAATACAGATCGCAATCTTCAATTTCTTCAACACATTTTTCTGACACCAGTATATTTGACTCTTCTGAGAGAGAGAAATTTTGCATACAACTATTACTCAAAGAGGAAACATAATGCTAATAAGACCTAGCCGTGCAGCAATAGTCAAAAATCTAGTTCTGTTGCTCACTACAATTCTATTGCTTCTATCGCTGCTATTAGTTAATCCAGCACACGCTCAAGAATTAGGAAACCAAGAAAATTCAGTCCCTAATTTGTTTACTTATCCTGTACAGACAAGTGTGGAGTTATCCGATCGAGAAGTTTCGAGATTAGATACCTATCAATCTGAGCCAACTACAGTTTCGATTTCGATAGTAAAGCTCGAAACGGATGTCTTAAAAGAAGCCGATCGCATTAATCTTAATCTCCCTAATTCTCCATCTATCAATACTGGAGCTACCTCTGAACAAGAAGTCATTTTAAACAACGTCCGAATTGAACAAAGATCTGCTGAGGATTACAGTTGGTTTGCTCAAAACGATAGTCTTGAAAATGAAGCTGCGATCGTAGTTCAAGACAATACCATAGCTGGTACTATTCAGGCTGGCGAGCGCAAATATCGTTTACGTTCTGTCAATGACTCTTATCAAGCTTTGATACTTCTGGATGAAAGTGCTTTTCCTCCCGATCACCCACCAGGAGCATACGAAGAGTTAGAGGCCTCTTTTGAAGAAGAAAAATCCCCAAATAATATCGAAGACAACGAACTGTTGGATGATGGTTCTATTATAAACGTATTGGTAGCATATACTCAAGCTGCACGCTAAAGGGAAGGTGGTGTCGCTGCTATAAACGCTCTGGTTCAGCTTGCCGTCGACGAAACTAATCAGAGTTACTCTATTAGTCGTATAGCCCCTAGATTACGTTTGGTTCATCGCTATGAAACTAACTATAATGAATCTGGCAATATGAGGACAGACAGAGACCGATTTCGGATACAGAAAGACAGATTCATGGATGAAGTTCATGGTTTACGCGATCGATATGCTGCCGATGTCGCCATCTTGATTACTGATAGCGGAGGTGGCTGTGGAATTGCATCTGCCATTTTAGCTAATGCTGCCACGGGCTTTGGAGTTGCCAAGCGGGATTGCGCTACTGGGAATTATACTTTTGGTCATGAAATCGGTCATTTGCAAGGTGCCCGTCACAACCCAGAAGCCGATCCCTCCACTAATCCATTTCCTTACGGACACGGCTATTACTACCAGCCTGGTAGGTGGAGAACGATCATGTCCTATAACTGTCCAAATGGTTGTACGCGAGGTCAATTTTGGTCTACCCCGGATCTGGTTATTAATGGAGTAAGCTTAGACGCATTTAAATTGGATCGAGTACTACGAATTTTCAATTGTTTCAGCCGATTTTATCGACAGGTTAAGTGCGAAATAGCTTACCTATAGGAACTGCTGCTACTCACCATAATGTGAGAGTACTTAATGAAACAGCATCGCGAATTGCCAATTTCCGTACTACACGAACAAGCGCAGAACGTAACCGTTCACTCCCTCATTAAAAGCATTGGCGAAAATCAATCGCGAACAAGCTCGACAAGAGTTCTTTTTTTGACCAGCTCGATTTTTTAGTAGAAGAATAGCTGTTATACTAAATCCGATTTACAAAGAACATTAACACTCGGAATATTTAAGCTAATGATAGTAAGTTAAATTACGAATTTCATCTTTCATTTCGCTTAATACACAACAACGTTCCGCTAAAATGTCCTCTATGTCATCAATAGTTGCAAAATATAGAACACTATGTTTTTAGTAGTTTTTTAGTTTTTGTAGTAATTTTCTATAAAACCCTCTCCTTGCAAGCTTTTACAATCCCTCTGTCTGTTTTTGTCCTATACAGAGAGTCATCATATATGCAAACTACAGCATTCAATAATTATTTAGCATTTTTTCAGACTAAAAAGAGAAAACCAATACGCATTCTACTAATAGTCTCTGCCTACAACAGCATGACTCAGCGGTTCCATGTGGAACTTCTAGATATGGGACACGAAGTATCTATTGAACTCGCCCTTAGCGATCGGGTTATACATGAAGCCGTTGACCTGTTCCAACCCGAGCTTATTGTAGCACCCTTTCTCAAAAGAGCCATTCCAACCGATATTTGGCAAAAGTATCTTTGCATTATCATTCATCCTGGTATTAAAGGAGATCGAGGTCCCTCTTCTATAGACTGGGCTATCCTTAATGACGAACCAGAGTGGGGTGTTACTGCTCTGCAAGCCGATTTAGAAATGGATGCGGGGGACATCTGGGCTTCGGTTAACTTCCCCAGGTCGGGAGAGACGAAGAGCGATTTGTATCGCGTCAAGTGTACCCAAACGGCGATCGCCTGTATTAAACAGACCCTGACCAACTTGACCAATCCGAACTATAAGCCCGAACCACTAGACTATATGAAGCCAGGCATAAAAGGGATTTGGCGGGATTCTTTAAAGCAGAAGCAACGGGCAATCGACTGGTCTAGCGATCCGGTTGAAACCGTTGTCCGCAAAATTCGAAGTGCTGATAGCCAACCGGGGTTACTCGATAGCTTGTTTGGCGAACCCGTATATCTCTATGGTGTTCACGCCGATAACACGATGACAGGAATTCCTGGAGAAATTATTGCCCAGCGAAATGGAGCTATTTGTCGTGCTACCGTCGATGGAGCGGTATGGATCGCGGTTCTCAAGCGGAAAAAGCAAGGCAATCGAACCTTCTTTAAGCTACCAGCGACACTCGTGCTGGGCGATCGCATCAAAGATCTCCCCGAAGTACCAGTTGCTCTTAAAATCAATCCCAGCGTGAAAACCTTCCGAGAGATCTGGTACGAAGAGAAGAATCAGGTAGGCTATCTCCATTTTGCTTTCTACAACGGTGCGATGAGTACCGAGCAGTGCCAGCGTCTACGTGAAGCCTATTTATTTGCCCGTTCTCAGCAGACAAAAGTGATTGTCCTGATGGGAGGATCTGGTTTCTGGTCTAATGGAATTCACCTCAATGTAATAGAAGCAGCTGACGACCCCATCGCAGAATCCTGGCGCAATATCAATGCCATGAATGACTTTGTGTACGAAGTGTTGGACACTGATACCCACATTACCATTGCAGCGATGCAGGGCAATGCGGCGGCTGGTGGGGTGATGATGGCGTTATCAGCTGACTGGGTTTATGCTAGAGATGGCATTGTCCTCAATCCGCATTACAAGCGCATGGGGCTTTATGGCTCGGAATATTGGACTTATTCTTTACCCCGACGGGTGGGGCAAGCAAAGGCGGAAGAATTGACTAATGTGTGTATGCCCATGGGGACTAAGGTAGCAAAGAAAATTGGTTTAATTGATGACTACTTTGGTCAAACTCCGACTAATTTCTGCAATTGGGTTATGCAGAAAGCTGAAGACATAGCTCAAAATGAGGATTTTGAGAATATGCTATCGTTCAAAAATAAGCGTGGCTTCTTAAAACCCCTAGAGCAATATCGTCAAGAAGAGTTGGCACAAATGAAACGTAATTTTGTTAGCGATGAGTACCGCACTGCTCGCTACAACTTTGTACATAAAATTACTCCAGCTCAAACCCCAAAGCATCTGGCTATCCACCGCCACCAGGTTGGAGAGACAGTTCCTTGCCGAGTCTTGAGCTTTGAAAACAATTAACCGACTAGCAGCTATGATTTAATCTCACGGTGTCGGAACTTTTAGTCCAAAAAGTCACCGCATTCCACGGTCAAAAATGGTGGGCGAAAAGATCGACAGAATTATCTAGGTCGTGACTGCGATCGCCAGTCTTAATAAACTAGCGATCGCTTTTTGTTAAAAGCTAAGAGCATAGGGCTGGTGCTAAAAAAACAGTTAACTCGGAGACTGTAGCTTTAATATTTTCTAGGATCTTAGGCTGGTCAGGTACTAGAATTGCTTTTCTCCCGTTTTATAAACGGGAGTGGAGACTTCTACGAGATTCCTGACTAGAGCTTGTCATTGAGGAAAAAAAAGCTGACCATGTCAAGTTACAGCCACCTCTAGTTCCCACTGGGAGCTAAAAATAGCATAGCGAGCGCTCGTTCGGGGGAAGTGAACGGTTACCCTACCAAACTGTCAATTGTTTATTTTTCTCAAGAAGCTCTACCAACATGAATATCCCTCACCCTAACTGGGACACAAGCATGAGTCATTTGAGCAATTTGCATTGGTTCGCCTTTACCACACATATTTGTACCACACTGAACCAATTCTGACTCACCGCCAAGGGCATCAACACTATTCCAAAAGTCGGTAGTCATACTGTGATAGGTAACATTTTTGAGCATTCCTGTAATTTTGCCGTTTTTGACTTGCCAAAAAGCATCTCCCCCAAACTGGAAGTTACGTCGTTGTTGATCGATCGAATAGCTACCAATACCATCGATTAAAATACCGTCCTTAGTATCGGCGATCATTTCTTCTATAGTAGCGGTATGGCTGTCTCCTGCTTTTCCAGGCTCTAAACCTAAGTTGGGGATACGTACCATTGGCGTACTAGACCAACTATCTGCATAGGCACTGCCATTACTGCTTTCCCTTCCCAGGCGATAAGCGGTTTCGCGATCTGTGAGATAGTCATTGAGGATGCCATCTTTGACCACATACCATTGTTGTGCGGGTACGCCTTCATCATCATAAGCCATAGTACTGCGTCCTTGAGGTTGAGTGCGATCGGCAACAAAGTTAACCCAGGGTGCAGCATATTGCAGTTTGTGTAGTTTATCGGTAGTGGCAAAGCTAGTTCCTGCAAAGTTGGCTTCGTAACCATAGACTCGATCTAATTCGGTAGGATGTCCTACAGATTCATGGATAGTTAAAAAAAGATTACTTGGCTTTAAAATTAGAGTTGTCTTGCCGTCGGTGGTTAATTCTGGAGCGCGAACTTTTTCGATCGCTTCGTTGGCTACTCGTTCGATATTGCCCAGTAAGCCTGCTTTATCGATATGTTCGTAACCAATATTGAGGGGTGGACGTTCGTAGCTTCTCCCTTTAGCATCACCATTGGCGATCGCCGTACAACCCATTCCAGCATAACTCCGATAAATGGTTTGTTCGAGGGTCGAACCGACTGTAGAGGCGAATATTTTGTCTTCTTTGGTAAAGTTAAGGAAGGAATAGGCTTTTTTGATACCTTTATCTCCATAAGATAAGAACTGCTCGTTAATATTTAACAATAGTTCTGCTTTTTCTTGAATCGGGACATCAAAAGGGTCGATTTGGATTGGAGTAATATATTTATCTCGATAGGCTGCTACGGGGACTAATTTGACTGGCTGCTGTTGCGTCAGTTGACTTCCTTTTGCCGTTTCAACCGCTAGATTGACAATTCTAGTAATTTCTTCTGGGGTAATACGATGGGAAGCGACAAAACCCCATGCACCATTTAATAGTACTCGTACTCCAAAACCCGAACTAACATTGTCTGCTAGTCTACTCAAAGAGCGATCGCGAGCGGATAAATTTTGTTGGCGATAATCACAAATGCGAATATCTCCGTATTCACAACCAGCCTGGCGAATTAATTCTACCGCCATGCTGGCTAATTCTTGAGTAGTTTTTTGAAGAGGAGCTTGTACCATAGGAGCGATGAGTTGAGAAAAGTAAGTTTAGCTTATATTTTAGACGTTTACTAACTAGCTGCGTCTAGATTTACCAAAAGCGACGGGGCTGAAGCACCGTTTCTTTCAGGTATGGGAGGACAAGTCCTTAACTCTTAACTCGTAACTCGTAACGTATAACAAGATCTAGTCAAACCTTGGTTTTCAGTTGCGACAAAACGTAGTGTTATGAATTATTTGTTACGAGTTATGTAGTTAGTAGTCAGTAGTAAAACTCCGAACCCCGAACTGACAAGAAATCCCATCATATTTGTGGGTGGGATGAGCTTAAAGTTCAAAAACATAAAATGCTGCTTCGCCGTTATTTTCCATCGTAAAATGAGGTAAGTTTGCCTGAATACGATCGATTTCGTTTTGGTCGATCGTAAATAAATGCGCCCCTGAATTAGTATTGAGCATTCTATATACGGGAATGGTTTCTAAATTCTCAGGTTCGGCTTCAAAGGCATAATATTTAATTCCTTCAAAACTGTAATTATCTAAATTCCCTTGAATATAATCTTTCTCATTCTCATCCATCGTATAGAGATGCGCGCCAGTATCATTATTAAAGAAGCGATAAATTGGTTCGACTCCCTCTATTGCTTCTCCTGTTACAAGATCTTTGTCGTCTGCTAAGACTTGATATTTTTCGGCTTCGTAGTTGTAAGCTAATTCTCCTGCATCGCTTTGTTCTTTGATATAGTCAATCTCATTTGGATCGGCAGTATAAAGATGAAAACCTTTTTCGTATTGATAGAAACGATGAACATCAGTCAATAACAACTGGGGTGTTTCTGTTACTTCGACTTCTGAGTTGGTCTCAGTATAGCTATAGATATACTCTCCATCTGCGATCCCGTCAGCATCGCGATCGTAGCTTTGAGCAATTAAATTATTATTGTCATCATAGGTTGAAGTGTATATTTCGTTGATGATACCATCGCCATCATAATCGTAGCTTTGAGTAATTAGATTGTTGTTCTCGTCGTAAGTGTAAGTATCAACCCGATCTAAATCACCATCACCATTGTAATCTTCACTTTCATAGATTACATTACCGCGATCGTCATAGGAGTAGGTAAGAATTTCATCAGCAATGCCATCAGCATTTTCATCGTAGCTTTCGGAGGTTAAATTGCTGTCGTTATTGTAAGTGTAGGTTCTAATACTATCGACAATACCGTCAGCGTCTTCATCATAGCTTTCTGAGATTAAATTGCCTTTACTATCGTAGCTGTAGGTTTCAATCTCATCTATAGTACCGTCAGCATCTTCATCTTCAGTTTCCGAGATGAGATTACCATTGCTATCGTAGCTGTAGGTTTCAATCTCATCTATAGTACCGTCAGCATTTTCATCTTCAGCTTCCGAGAGCAAATTGCCGTTAGCATCGTAGGTATAAGTATAAATCTCATCTATAGTACCGTCAGCCTCGTCATCTTCAGTTTTCGAGATGAGGTTATCGTTAGCATCGTAGGTATAGGTTTCAATTTCATCTATAATGCCATCGAGTTCGTTATCTTCAGTTTCGGAAATTAAATTATCGCGATCGTCGTAGGTATATGTCGCACCATATTTAAAACTAAAACTGTCGCTATCGTAGCTATAGGTATCAGCGATTAAATTACCATCTTCATCATAGGTATAGGTGAAGATACTATTAATAGTTCCATCGCCATCAATATCATAAGTTGCTTTAACTAGGTTACCATCAGCATCATAAGAAAAAGTGCTTAAACTGTTAAGATTACCATCTGCATCGTAAGAGGCGATCGATTGTAAAAAAGATAAAGTAGTCATTTTAGATTTCTGATAAATGATTTAGAGTAAGTAAGAGTAACAAAGCTATAAATTTAAATTGGTTTTTCAGCAATTAATCATTGCTTATATATTCCAAAATTAGAGGTATATTTAGCAGGAATCAAGTAGTTACTTTAGTCAAAATTGTGATGATAAATATTGACAGAATAATATTTTTTTACCACGCAAATAATGTTAATTATTCTGAACAGCTATAATTATCTGAATATTTAGGTAGTAGTTTGTATTAACAGTATTAAAAAAGCGATCGCACTTCTAAAGGCGATCGCTCTAATAAATTAATTTATTGATTCAGTTTACAATTCAAAGACATAAAAAACTGCTTCGCCATTATTTTCCATGGTAAAGTGGGGTTGATTTGTTTCGAGGTAATTAATTTCATTGCGATCGCTCGAAAATAAATGCGCCCCTGATTGAGTATTGAGCATTCTATACACAGGAATAGTTTCTAATACTAGGATTAGTGCTATCGTGATTTCCTTGAACGCCATCGCTATTTACACTAACTCGTTTAATTGTACCGTTGACTAAATCTCGGACAAAAATATCTTTAGCTGCATTAGTATCGTTAAGAACGAGGTTAATGGCGTAAGATTCAAAGACTACATAGCGACCATCTGCACTGATAACAGAGTTTTCACTATTATTATCTCCCTTCAAGCCCATGTCGGATAAGCTGACTAATTCGGTTTTTGGTTGATTGGGTTCGATTACTTCTTCTATTCCTTTAAATTCTGAATTCTCAATGACCATAATTGTAATTATCTCGCGTTTAATTGCCGATCTTTTTTTCAAAACTAGCCAAACATTTGAATTACAACTGTGATTTGAACGAGGTATTAAAAGGAAAACAAAAAAAAGCGATCGCCTATCCAGAACAGGATAAAGTAATAAAAACAGTAGCTATAAACAGATAAATGCGAGCTTTTGTTACTGGTGGAACGGGTTTTGTCGGGGCAAATTTAGTTAGGCTATTGCTACAGCAGGGATATGAAGTTAGAGCTTTAGTAAGGGCAAATAGCTGTTTGGATAATTTAAAATCGCTGGAGATCGAAATCGTTCGAGGCGATTTAAACCAGGATAATCTAGCGCGACAGATGAAAGGATGTCAGATATTGTTTCACGTTGCAGCCCAATATTCTCTGTGGCAAAAAGACAAAGATGCACTTTATCGTAATAACGTTTTAGGGACGCGGAATGTCTTAAACTGCGCTCGTCAGGCGGGAGTCGAACGTACTGTATATACGAGTTCAGTGGCAGCTATTGGAGTTAGAAAAGATGGCGTACCCGCAGATGAGACTTATCAAAGTCCTGTAGAAAAACTAATCGGAGATTATAAAAAATCAAAATACTATGCCGAACGAGAGGCGGTTAAAGCAGTCGAAGCAGGACAGGATCTGGTCATTGTTAACCCCAGTACTCCGATCGGTGCATTAGATCTCAAGCCGACTCCGACAGGTGAAATTATCGTGCGTTTTCTGCAACGTCAGATGCCTTTCTATGTCGATACGGGTTTGAATTTAATTGATGTTGAAGATGTAGCTTGGGGGCATCTACTGGCGTTAGAAAAGGGGAGAACGGGCGATCGCTATATTCTCGGAAATGAAAATTTGACCTTTAGACAGCTACTAAACAAATTAGAAACAATTACAGGTTTACCCGCGCCTAAAAATACTATTCCTTACTGGATACCTTATGGTGTTGCTTGGCTAGAAGAAAATCTCTTAGCCAAACTAGGCAAAAAACCAACTGTTGCTATAGATGGCGTGCGAATGTCTCGGCAAAAAATGTTTTACGATGCCAGTAAAGCAGTAACAGAATTAGGTTTACCCCAGTCGGATATTGACTGCGCTTTAGCCAAGGCAGTAAAGTATTTTTAGGAACGAGGAATGACTGGCAATTAATGACTAACGACTAATGAAGGTTGCTGTATCGCTTGCCTCAGTTCTGTTTGAGTTTGTTCGTCAAGAAAGCGTTTTTGTAATACTTGCCATTGCTGCCATTTTTGATACCTAGCTTGATGCAGTAAAGCTGCTAGTTGGGGCATTTGTTCGGCGATCGCAACTCCAAAAGCTTTCTCTAGCATTTGCCTTAAAACATAGTAGTCTTGAATTTGCCCTAGTACTTCTTGAATTTTCTCTATTTGGTCGATATAACCTTGATATGTATCATCGTAAAATTGAGCAAACAACTCCAGATTGTAACGAGTTTTTTTAGCTAATTTTCTCAGATCGTGTAGGATCGGCTCGTCTCGTTCTAGTAGTTTTTCCACTGCTTTGGCATCGAGGTTGGCAGGAAATTGGCTTTTTCCCTCTTGTAGTTCTACTCCCACTAACCAACCAGGATGGAGTAAAAATTGACTAACCTGGGGTAAGAGTAAATTTGGTAATACAGGATAAATAGAAAGATCGCCTATTACTCTATATTCTGGTCGTTCCAACCAGTTTTGTAGTCCCTGCTGAAGATTGAGATAGAGTTTACTATTGAGGGTTTCTCGGACTTGTTTTACTTCTTTTTTGCGTTGTTTGTGGAGAGATTTAATCACTTTATCCAAGTTTTTTTGCTCTTTTGGGGGTAATAGGGGGCGATAATCTCGATCTAAAGTAGCCAATAAAACGTCTAGATCTCTAAGTTTCCCCAAACAACGACCGATTTTACCGATATTTTTCTGGTTGACTACTGATGGTAAATCCAAAGCAACGGCAAAACCAGCGATCGCACTTCTGAGTCGTCGCATTCCTACCCGCATTTGATGTAGGTTTTCTGGGTCTTTATCTTTCAACACTTTTGCTTCATACTTAAGCATCTTGCGACTGTGTTTGGCGATCGCAATGTATGCCCACTCTTTTAAAGTCATAACCTCGCTTTTGTCGCCCATATCTAATCACCCGATTATTTCTCGATGGTAAGTTTATGATTATCTAGGATCTCGGTCATTAATTCCAACACCAGACAAGACATTTATGGTCTGAGTCAGTAGTCAGAAGTACTCACTTATTTACGGATCTCACCAATAACTAAAAACTAATGACTAATGACTAGTAACAAAATAATTTTCACAACCCAGAGCGGATCGCCATAGTCTTGTTTATTACCGAGAATAAACTTTTTGATAAGCTGGCAATAGGTTCTTTTTCGCTAAATAATCATGGATTTGATTTAATTTCAGATGGCAGATATCTTTAGCTACCTCGTGAATGTTGAGATTTTTATACAAATTGTCAGTCATAGCTTCTCGCAGCATACCGAGAATCTGTGGTTGAGCCACTACAATTAGATGTTTTGCTTGATAATTTTGAATCAGATTGAGCATGGCACTGCTAATTCTATTGGCAAATTTTTTTTCAAATTCAAGTTCATGATTTTGGCGATGGTCGTCGTAACTATGAGCTTGACCATTAGAACCTCGATTGCGTCCAGTTTTTACATTCGCCCAAAGCTCTTGACCGTGAAGTTCTCTAGAATGATTAGTTAAACATTCATGTTCGAGCAAATTAGGGCCAGATTCATGTTCTGAAAAGGCTGCGGAGTCTAAAGTGAACAAACGCGCTTGAGATCCATTAACAACTGCAACGGCAAATTTACCCATAATTAATTCCTTGCAAATATGCTTTATACTACGATCCTATCAGGAAAATGTATTGGGCTTGACATAATCTAATAAAGTTTAAAGTTGCAATCTCAAAAATAACAAGAGCGCGATCGCTCTACCTAGGAATGGCGACTTTTGATTATGCCGAATCTGACTACGCCTGCATTTCAATTTGTATATTTTTTTCGCTCTCTTTTGCAAGCAACGCGACAATATAAGTAAGAGGATGTTGAGAAACCCCAGACTACTCTTCGTAAGGTCTAAGAAACTAGCAAGACCTCCTGCTACCAGCATGAACCGTTGGTTAAGGGAAACTGGCATGGTTCAAAAAAGCTAATTTTTAGGTAACAAAACAGCAGAAATCTAGCCATCTGGTAGATGGCTACAAACGCATTACAATTAGAGGGAATTGAGGTGGTTTTAAGCCACAATTGCGGGTTGTCGGAATAAATCAAATCCTAACAATTCCAGCCAATGTGAGTGAGACTCCCCTGTTAATAATTCTGTGGGACTTTTCCCTTCTCGTTCTGGATGCTCACTTCGCATAAAAGTGCGGGTAGTCCTAAATATGTAAGGAAAGTATTAAAATATTAAGTGCAACTTCAAAGAGAAACGTTTGAGTTTAAAACTAAGAGTATTTACAAACTGATAAAAGCGATTATTTTTATCTTTTAGTTTTTACTTTTGCTGTTGGTAATTGTAAAAACCATCTAATCCTCCTCAAAAAAAATTGGGAAAATAGCTGACAGAAAAAAAATTAATCATAAACCATAATAGAAGAAATGGCTGGTGGCTAATTTTAAGAACCGCTTTTATCCTGTTGGCAAGATCTCAATTGTAAATTAACCGAATATGTTAAATCTGACTCCCAAACGCGATCGCCCTCTTCCCAAACAACCCTCAATCATTACCGATCTACCAGGGCCAGAGACTAAAGCCCTAGTCGAACGCGACTGCTCGGTTACATCTCCTTCCTATACCCGCGATTATCCCCTCGTCGTAGCCAGAGGTGAGGGCTGTATGCTCGAAGACGTGGACGGCAACGTTTTTTTAGATTTTACGGCAGGAATTGCGGTAACAGCCACAGGTCATGCTCACCCCCAAGTAGTTCGGGCAATTCAAGAACAGTCCACTAAGCTGTTGCATATGTCGGGGACTGATTTTTATTATCCGCAGATGATCGAATTAGCGGAAAAATTAGCCCTTCGCGCTCCTTTCCCTCAATCCTCAACGGGAAATTCTACCCGGGTATTTTTTAGTAATTCTGGGGCCGAATCTAATGAAGGGGCGATCAAACTGGCTCGCTACTATACCAAACGCTCTGGAATCGTCGCTTTTTTAGGGGCATTTCACGGACGTACCTATGGCGCGATGTCCCTGACAGCTTCTAAAAGAGTACAGCGACAAGGATTTGGTCCGTTACTTCCTGGGGTAACTCATATTCCCTATGGTACTCATGCCAGTCTGGATTATTTAGAAGCAAAGCTATTTAATACTATACTTTCCCCAACCGAAATAGCTGCAATTATTGTCGAACCAATCCAAGGGGAAGGAGGCTACATCATACCTGAAGATGGTTTCTTAGCGAGAATTCGGGATATATGCGATCGCCACCAAATTTTGATGATTGTCGATGAAGTACAATCGGGTATGGGACGGACTGGTAAACTATTTGCGATCCAACATTGGGATGTGATGCCCGATATAGTTACCCTCGCAAAAGGGATAGCCAGCGGTCTACCACTGGGTGCTATTTTAGCGCGAGCCGAAATCATGACCTGGCCCCCTGGTTCTCATGCTACGACTTTTGGCGGTAATCCAGTTGCCTGTGCTGCTGCCAATGTCACCCTAGAGTTGTTGGAAGCGGAATTAATCGAAAATGCCCGTAACATGGGAAAAGAATTACAGGCTGGTTTAACTCAGTTATCAGATAAATTTGCGCGGATTTCTTCCCCACGCGGTAAAGGATTGATGGTAGCAGTAGATTTATTGGACACCGAGGGGAATCTCGACACCAGTCTACGCGATCGCCTTCTCACTCAAGCATTCGAGCGGGGTTTGCTCTTAATTGGTTGCGGTCAAGCTGCGATTCGGTTTTGTCCTCCTTTAATAGTCGATCGCCAACAAATTGCGATCGCCCTGCAAATTCTAACTGAATTATTAAATAGTCATTCGTAGAGACGTAGCATGCGATGCGAAGCGAGTCCTTTAGGGCTACGTCTCTACAGTCGTTGTTCATTGGTTATTTATGATGAAAACTGTTGAAATTGCCCGTCTTCTTTGGAATGCTCTCTGGCAAGATTACTATCAGCGAGTCGAGTATGCCCGTATTTACCAGCAAATGATTCAAGAGGCAGGATTTAATATTGCCAACGATCATCTTGCCTTTCGTTCTTTGAGGTTAACTATCGAAAGTTCGGGAGAAAAAATCGATTTGGGAATTCCCTATCTTGCCCAGATAGTTGAGGCTCTAGGCTATGTTGAGGCTGGACAATACGAATTTAGCGATCGCTATTTAAAAGCCTGTCACTATCGTCATCCAGAACAAGACCGCTATAATTTACCCAAACTATTTATCAGCGAACTGGTAGTAGATGCTTTACCTACCAGCTTAGCTGGACAAATTAAATCCGCAGTTACTTCTGGTAATTTTTTCCATCGACAAAATCTCGATCGATGGTTGACTACAGAATCGACTGAGACAATTGTCGCTCAACTCAAAACAGTATTTTCTCGTCCTTGGCAACCCCCGAAACTTTCCCTAGTTGAAGCGGTCGATCGAGTTACTCAATATGGTGCTTGGGTGCTACTCCACGGTTATGCTGTCAATCACTTCACTGGCTATATCAATCATCATCAGGCTTCTATTTATTCAGATATAGAGACAACGGCGCGAGCTTTAGCCAAACTGGGTATCCCGATGAAAAATACCATTGAGGGCAGTTTAGAAACTGGTTTGCGTCAAACAGCAACTGTGGCGGTAACGGAAATGGTAGAGGTTTGGGACGATCGCGATCGCCAATTGAGTCAGATTCCTTGGACTTATGCCTACTACGAGTTAGCCGAACGCAATCTCATTGGAGGCAAGCTATTTGAAGGGTTTCTCAATGCTCAGGCTAAAAATTTGTTTTCTATGACCAAGAAAGTTTAACCTGTCGGGCATTACAGCGGTTTTCATTGTTCTTTCTAAGACCGACAACTAGAATAGCGTCCACAGATTAACACAGTGTCTTGGTGCGTGACCGAAAGTAAGGCGCATAGTTCGCCGCAACTAATCCTTTAGGGCGTACATGCGGAATTACGCCTTTGTCTTGCGGATCGAAGATTCCGCGGGGTCGTTTATCCCTTTATACCCGAAGGGTGCGAATGGGGGCACCGCTTAACGCAGATAGATGAATCTACTTCCTTCATTATTGAATTGCTAGATGTCCAGATAATCTTGCCAAAGGCTGTATTTTTATAACTCTAGCTAGAAGCAGCCAAATTGCTATCAGTTTAAACTCTTGAAAAGCAAAATTTACCGATAATTAAATGAATCAAGTTCAAAAATTAAAAAACCTCAAGAGAATTCGCCAGATAGCTAAGCTTTTAGATACTGCTATTGGTATTCCTGGGACAAAATTTCGCTTTGGTTTAGATCCCATTTTGGGATTAATTCCTGGTGGTGGCGACCTAATTACGGCAGGAATTTCGGCATATACGATCTATCTTGCTTCTCGTTTCGGACTGGAGCGAAGAGAAATATGGGAGATGATTAAAAATGTAGGTATAGAAACAGCGATTGGTTTTGTTCCTGTAGTTGGCGATATTTTTGATGCTTACTTTAAAGCTAATATCAGGAATTTAGAAATATTAGAAAGACATCTTGCCAAAACTGAAGCGGATAACCTAGTTACTCAAGAACGAGATTTGAGCAGGGTATAGTCATCTTAATCGTCCTGAGCGAACGCTCTTTAGTCGTGGGCTAATCAATTTGTCTTTCAAGTTAGATCGGCCCTCAGAAAGATGAAATTTTTGGGGACTTGTGTAAATATGTCAACCATAATTAAACTAACTAAGTAAAAATATGCTTCAAGGAATAGAATTAATTAACTGCGCTAAAGCTAATGCCAAGCAAGGAACGGCAGTAGCTGCCGAACGTTCGGGATACGATCGCAATGTTGGCTTGTTTATTGAAAATTTAAATAAGGCTTGCCAGCAAATAGGCGTTGATATTAATGAATTGGATGATTTAATTACCGACCAGCAAATAGCTCAGGAAAATAGACAAGTGAAGGAAATATCTCCTGATTCAGTTTCAGACTTATAATCTATTTGCTAACGCATAACTAAACAATTACAAGGGCGATCGCTTTAACTATTTTTATTCTCTGGTTTTCGCAGTCTTCAGGAAATTAGTGGATTCAAGGATATAATCCCTCAATTAAACCGCATCTAGTTTGAAACCTGTAGTTTCTCAGTTAACTGCTCGTAAGTAGCCCCCTTCGGGGATAAACAAGTAGCAAGTTTTCATTAAACACTATTTTGTTTTCGTTAAAACTCCTGTTTTCAATGTGGACGAGGTTTAATTACTCAATACTTAATAAAATATTTAATAAAAAAGAAAAAGGTTTTGGGAGTCTTGCCGTGTTTCGACCCCAAAACCTTTCTCTCTTACACTTACTCCTCACACACAATTATTAGTTTATATTCGCCTACCAGATATGTGTGTAATTTCAGTGCCAGTTTATCTATTGTCATAATCTTTACAATTCCCCTACAAAAGTAACTCTAGCTAGCCGACCGTAGAGGGTTTCTTTTCCTTGCTCTCAAAGAAAGTTTTGAGGATACTTTCTGCCATTTGAGGGCTACTCAAACCCAAGCTTGCCTTTGATTGAGCGGGAGTAGCATGATCGACCAAAAGATCGGGTACGCCAAAGCGTTTTATGGGAACAAGAACATCTTGCTCTTGAAGAGCTTCCAAGACGGCCGAACCAAAGCCACCCATGAGACAGCCTTCTTCGATGGTAACAACCTTACCAATGTGTTTGGCTAAGGGGGCAATTAAATCTGTATCCAAGGGTTTAACAAAGCGAGCATTAACTACGGTTGCCTCAATGCCGTGTTCGCTCAAGATCTCCGCAACCTGTAGCGCGGGATATACTTGAGTCCCATAACCGACTAAGAGAAGATCGTCACCGTTACGGAGAATTTCGCCTTTACCGATTTCAATCGGTTCCCATCCCTCTTCCATTAGGGGAACGCCAACACCATTACCACGAGGATAGCGCATCGCGATCGCACCATCGCGATAGTTGATGCCAGTAACTACCATTCTTTGTAACTCGGCTTCATCTTTGGGGGCCATCACGACAATATTGGGGATACAGCGTAAATAGGCAATATCATACATTCCCTGATGAGTCGGGCCATCTGCACCGACAATTCCCGCCCGATCCAAACAAAAGAAGACGGGTAATTTTTGAATACAGATATCATGAATAATTTGGTCGTAAGCTCGTTGCAGGAAGGTGGAATAAATAGCAGCTACGGGTTTGATCCCCTGACAAGCCATACCTGCTGCCAAGGTTACTGCGTGTTGTTCGGCAATACCCACATCGATATACTGTTTGGGTAATTTGCGCTGTAAAATATCCAAACCCGTACCCGTTGCCATGGCAGCGGTGATCCCGACAATTTTCGGGTTATTTTCTGCCAGGGTAGTTAGAGTGCTGGCAAAAACCTTGGAGTATTTTGGCGGTTTAGGTTTAGTGGCGGGGGCAGCTTTACCTGTAGCCAAATTGAAGGGACTTTGAGCATGATAACCTACTTGGTCTTTTTCGGCGATCGTATATCCCTTACCCTTAACGGTTGCCACGTGAACTAATACAGGGCCTGGTACTTTGTGTGCTTGTTTAAAGGTAGAAATTAATTCTTCTAAGTTATGACCATCGATCGGGCCAAAATATTTAAAGCCCAATTCTTCAATTACCGCACCTACTTTTGGTACTGCTAAACGCTTCATCCCTTCCTTGACTCTTTCCATTTCGGGGGTCAAAGACTCACCGACAAAAGGTAGGTGTTTAAACTGCTCTTCTAAATTATCAGAAAGGAACTGTACGGGGTCAGATAAGCGAACTTTATTTAAATAGCGAGAAATTGCCCCGACGTTGGGAGAAATAGACATTTCATTGTCATTTAGGACTACCATCAGGTTGGTATTAGGCAAGTGTCCTGCATGGTTAATCGCTTCTAGTGCCATTCCTCCAGTCAAAGCACCGTCGCCAATAATCGCTACACATTTAAAATCTTCTCCCCTAGCATCTCTCGCCATTGCCATTCCCAAGGCAGCAGAAATACTAGTAGAGGCGTGTCCGGCACCAAAATGGTCGAATTTATTTTCACTGATTTTAAGATAGCCAGCTACGCCATCTTTTTGACGTAAAGTATTGAACTTGTTGTATCTACCTGTAAGTAGTTTGTGGGGATAAGCTTGATGTCCGACATCCCAGACTACCTTGTCGCGATCTAAGTCTAGAGTTTGATATAGAGCAATAGTTAATTCTACAACGCCTAAGCCTGGGCCCAAATGACCTCCACTGGTGGCTACGGTTTCTAAATGTTTTTCTCTTATTTGGCGGGCGATGTCCTCTAGTTGTCGGATTGATAAACCGTGCAACTGATTGGGGTGAGTTATTTCGCTTAAATGCATACTGCCGTGTTCTCTAATAACAAATTATTTATCGTCTTGTTATGTCAATTATCCTACTTTCTTTGTAATAAAAGTAAAAATTAGATACTTTTCTCAAACTAGAATGATAACTAAATTAAGATAAAAATTATTTACAGCGATTTTCAATCCTACTAACTCCGAACTCCGAACTCCGAACTAACTGTGTTCTATCCCAATAAAATTCAGATGAGCGATATTCTATACGACGAAATACCTGCTGTAGACTTGAGTGACTTTGTTTCTAACGATCGCCGAAGCAAACAGAGTTTTGTCCAAACTTTAGGGGATGCTTATCAAAATATTGGCTTTGTTGCGGTCAAGAACCATGGTTTGTCCGACGAGCTTACAGCCAATTTATACCAGTCAGTAAAACAGTTTTTCGCTCTGCCCCAAGCAACTAAATTAAGATACGAACTCAAAGATCTGGGGGGACAACGAGGCTATACGGCAAAAGGCAAAGAACACGCTAAAGGTAGAACTATTGGCGATCTCAAAGAGTTTTATCATGTAGGACAAGAAATTTCTTTAGAAGCAAGATCCCGTTTGGGATATCCTCAAAATGTCTTCCCTCAAGAAGTGCCTGAATTTGCCACGTCTACAGTAGAGGCTTATCGGATTTTAGAATCGGTAGGAATTAAGATCTTAAGGGCGATCGCTTTATATTTAGGACTCGATGAATTTTATTTTGACGATAAGGTACAAAAGGGTAATAGTATTCTGCGAGCTATTCATTATTTTCCCTTAAACAATCCTAAAGATATTCCCGATGGTGCGGTACGTGCTGCTGCACACGGCGATATTAATTTGATTACTCTACTCATGGGGGCTAGTGCTGAAGGACTAGAAATTTTGCGCCGAGATGGTAAGTGGATTCCCGTAACAGCTTTGCCCGAACAAATAGTGGTTAACGTAGGGGATATGTTAGAGCGTCTGACTAACAAGAAATTAAAGTCAACCGTTCATAGGGTAGTCAACCCCTCCCAGGAGTTATTAGCTACTCCCCGTTATTCTATTCCCTTTTTTATGCATCCAATTTCTAGTATGGATCTTAGCTGTCTGCCTTCTTGCATTGATGACGAGCATCCTAAACAGTTTACAGATATTACCGCAGGAGAATTTCTCAATCAACGTTTGCGAGAAATTGGTTTGATAAGTTAGTAGTTGGTAGTTCGTAGTTCGGAGTTAGTCAACTGTGACAAGTTAAGCTGATTCCTTTACTTAATTAAATTCAAGATCATTACTTTTTGAATTGCTCAGGTATCGGTAAACTGGTAATTATACTTAATCGTTTGATTTTAATCCAAGCTTATAGCATAGAGCTTATGGCTTGAAGCCGATTTAAAAATAGTTATAAAGTGAATATGAGCAATGTAGTTTGGGAATTAGATTTTTATTCGCGTCCAGTTTTAGACGAAGATGGCAAAAAGCTCTGGGAAGTTTTGATTTGCGAGAGTCCCAATGATATGGAGCGATCGCCTGACAGTTTATTTAAGTATGCTCAATACTGCTCTAGCAAAAGCGTTAACTCTCTCTGGTTGAGAGAAGCGATTGAAAAGGCGATCGCGATCGCCGATAAATCTCCCAAAAAAATCCGCTTCTTTCGTCGTCAGATGAATAACATGATCGTCAAAGCCTGCGAAGATGCGGGAATTGCACCTTTACCCAGTCGTCGTACCTACGCTCTCAATCAATGGATCGAAGAGAGAATTGCCAATGTTTACCCCCAGGAGGAAGGATACGATCTCAAAACCGCCCAAACGGCTTCGGTAAAGTATCCGCCTTTAAATCCCATTCCTTTACCCGATGCAGTCAAAGGCGATCGCGGAGATAAATGGACTTTTGTTAGTTTACCTGCATCGGCTTTTGACGAGATGAAAGAATGGGATATTGCTTTTGAAGAGTCTTTTTCGCTTTCTTTGGTCAATACCACCCCAGATACAATTATTCCTGGCTTGATTATCTATTCTCCCCGCGCTACTCCTCTAGCAGCTTGGATGTCGGGCTTAGAAATGGGTTATCTCCAGTTAGAAGCGTCTCTACGCCCTCAGTTACGTTTGGAAACAGGACTAAGCGACAGTTGGACGTTGGTAAACTTAACCAATAAAGCAATGGTCAAAGAAGCACAAGACTTTGAAACCGCCAAGCAAAAAGCCAATGGAGTACACTTCCTAGCGGTTCAAACTAACCCAGATTCGGAATCTTTTGCCGGATTTTGGCTACTCAAAGAATAACGGCGATCGCGATTGAGATTAAACTTCAATTACCTAAATAAACATTCAAATCCTCAATTAACTGAGTCAATTCCGCTTCGCTAGTCAAACGAATGCGATCGTCTCTGAGGGTAACTAAAATTTTGGCAGCAAAAGGACTGGGATAAATATTAGGATTACAAAAAATTTCCAAAAACACATCTCCCGTATGTTGATATTCCATTGATTTTTGAGGCGTAGGACGATTACCACCACCAGGGGTAACATTAGCCACTGCTTTGAGACTTTGCATCAAGGTCGATATTTCTGCATATAGTTGTCTGGCTGCTTCGGGGGAAAAATTAAAGCTAGCTGCTCCTTGAACTAAATTTAGGGTCAATCGATTCATAACTAATTGGTAAAATTTAATTTGCTAATTGAGATTAAATATTAAAAGCTCTTACAAGACTTCTAAATAAAAATCTATCAGTATAAGAGATTTGCTGGTTTGAATGTATCAGAAAAGATCTCAATAAGTTACTTTTTTTCTTATATCGAAACATACGGCAAGCATTGTCAGAGCGAGATCGTAAGTGTTTTTCGGACTATGATTGTAGAACAAGAATCTGCTTGCTTTTCTAATTTCAATCATGCAAGATAATCGCTCTCAAGTTCGCCGAGTTTTGTGGCTGACTTTACTCTTAAATTTATTTGTGATGGCATTAAAGTTTTCTATCGGGATCGCAACTGCTTCTCTAAGCCTCCAAGCGGATGCCCTACATAGTGTTACCGACAGTGCCAATAATGTATTGGGTTTAATTGCCAATCGTTTCTCTTCTCCTAAGCCAGATCGCGAACATCCCTATGGACATCAAAAGTTTGAAGCGGTAGGTGCATTGGGAATTGCTGCCTTTTTGGGAATTGCCTGTTTTGAAATTCTTCAAGTAGCAGTAGCAAAAATTTTTTTCTCCACTGAAACAACGACAGTCAAAGTGACTTCGGCTGAATTATGGCTATTACTAATAGTTTTAGGAATCAATATTTTTGTGGCTTTTTATGAACGTAGCGTTGGCAAAAAAGTTAATAGTCCCATTTTGATTGCCGATGCCAAACATACTATGAGCGATATTTGGGTGACTATGATTGTAATTGCTGGTTTGGTAGGAATATGGCAAGCCGAAAATCTGAATATTCCCCAACTAGAATGGTTAGATGTGGTTTTGGCTTTTCCCGTGGCATTATTGGTGTTTCATAGTGGTTGGGAAGTAATCAACGAAAATTTACCCTGGCTAGTCGATGAAATGGCGATCGCCCCCGAAGCAATCAACAATGTAGTTATGGAAGTACCAGGGGTAGTTAGCTGTCATGATATAGCTTCTCGCGGAATGCTAGGCAGACAGGTATTTATTGAAATGCATCTCATTGTCGATACCGACGATATTTTTATCGCCCACGAGATCACCGAACAAATTGAAGCGCGTTTGGAAAAGCGTTTTGGTAGAGTTAGGGTTCTAATTCACGTCGAACCCCCAGAATATGAGGAAAACGAGATCAGTTTTGGCATTACTAAGTCAGTTGAATATAAATTTGACGAGCCAAAAAACTAACGCTTAATTAAAACAAACACGGCGACTGCCAAAACAAAATAGCCAAATCCTTTTGTAACTGTTTGGCATCAATGTATTTAGTTAAATAAGCACTCAAAACAGTTCCAGCACTGGCAGCAATGGTAAATGAAACGATCGAATTCCAATCGATCGCAACCCGATCGATATATCCTAAAAATCCAGTGTCATTGTTTTTATAAATCAACTCTGTAGATCTCAAAAACCCAAGAGTATCGATCTTGCAGACAAATCATCTGTGTTTATCTGCGTCTATCTGTGGACTTTTCTAATCCCTCAAATTAGCTGTGTCACGCCATTACTTTGCCACAGCCTTCATTGGCGGGAGCGGATTTAGCTATCTCATAGCAATTTTTTCTTGGCTAGACCGCATTAAACGATTTCCTAAAGCGATCGCTTTTATTCTGCTATCCGATTGGAGTCGGATTTCCATAAAAGATAGGAATAAACTGGCAGAATCACAATACTGACAATTACAAAGCTAATCAAAACTATTACTGGAAGTATTGTATGCGATCGCACACTAGTAACCATTAATGCAACGCCATGTACAACAGTGAACCAACCCGCCCAACGATGAGTTTTATTCCACGCCAGGTCGCTAGATAGCGTCCAGGGAGTACGAAGTCCAAAAGAATAGTTACGGCGAATTTTACTTAAATAATTGCCAGTAACAATCAAAAATCCTCCTAAAGTAAGGGTAATAATAGTCGGAATGTCAACAGCTTGCTCTAATGCCGATAAAACTATGGCGACGTGAACGATACTAAAAAAGATCACAATTCCCGCTGAAAAAACAGCATAAGCTTTACCAGAACGCTTCAGGTTGTCTCGATTTGGCTCAATTCGAGGCAAAATTAAATCTACTAAAGCGATCGAAAAGGTCATCAGAGGCAACAATAATAGCCCCCCTAGTTTATTCATGTAGGCAATAGGCGAACCATCAAAGTCAAAACGAGTTGCAATTCGAGCATCAGCAGGTAACTGTACCCAAGCCCAAATTGATAAAGCCAACATCCCAGCAACAAACAGCAAATTAAGCGTGAAAATGCGTCTAAGTCTCATAATTTACTTCTTGAGTATTGTCTTGCAGGCGTTTTAATGAGTTTGATTCGAGAGAAAGTTTGAAAGTACTTGCCATCAGCAACAGCGCGTCTTCTAAAACCGAAAGATTGAGATGATAGGTAATTGTCACGCCCTTTTTGTCTGCTTGAATTAAATCGGCTTGCTTGAGTACGGCAAAATGCCCTGATAGTGTCGATTTTGCGAGGTTAAAACAATCAGCTAACTCTCCTGCGGTCATATCGCGATCGCGTAATAGTTCCAAAATACGGCGACGATTGGGATCTGATAGTGCTTTATAAATTTCATTCATATTTTGCTATTTTGCCAAATACCGAAATAAAAAGCAATTAAGCTCATCCCACCCATAAATGAGGTGGGATTTCATGTCAGTTCGGGGTTCGGGGTTGTACTACTGACCACTAACTACTGACAAAAATACGCGGTTTGGGCGACTTATCCGACCATCCCAATCGCGATCGGGGGCGAACCCCGTCGCCTCGGTAAAAAAGCGATCGCCAGGAATACTATTTGATTCTGCTATTTTAAGCTGACATCAGCAAACCAAACATCCTGGTTGACTGACAAAACTTTTAGGAAATATTGTAAAAGTGAGTCTGAACTTTAAACTCTAACTGATAGAGCCGTTGTTCATGTTGTTTGAGTGATGCGATCGCAGGAGTCGGGTCTTGATTACCAGAG
>JASJEI010000252.1 GCA_030064795.1 Pleurocapsa sp. MO_226.B13
CTCGAAACTAGCTAGAAAGATAGCAAATTATTTTTTATTAATTAAAATTCTTCAAATCCCTACTATGTTTAGTTTTTGAATTTTGAATTTTGAATTTTGAATTAAAACTAAGTCTCCAATGACTTTTGAGAACTGGTATCATCACTGAAGCAGGGGGTGCTTCTTCTTGGGTGCGCCAGCGAATCTGGTCCTCGTAACAACAGTCGAGGTTGGAGCCAAACCCGTCGCAACATTTCAACTGCTGGGATTTGACGTAGCCAGGTAGGGCTTGTCCGCTGGAAAACCGCATTCAACAACTGAAGCCCATCTTTTCCATAAATTTCGGCTTGTTCGATTCGCTGTTTTTTTGACTTGGGTAGGTGATAGTCTTCAATCCGCTCGCTGTAGCGTTCTCCCCATTCGGGTTGGCTATGAACGAGCAACCAATCAGGAGCCACTCGCCAAGGCGTTCAAGGCCGCTCGAAGCGTTTCTCCAGCACACTCTAACCGAGTCATGGCGCGAATCTTGGTCAAGACGTGAGTTGAGTCAGTTCGTTGCCGACTGCGAGCCTTAAGCCAACCCCTATCTTGGCAAAAATACAGGAGTCGCTCGAAGATGAGGCACTCGGCTTCTGCTCTGACTAGGCGAGTTCGAAACTCACTCAGAACGGTATGATTAAAGCCAACATCCTTCAACTCCAGGCACAGGAGATACTTCCAATCGATTCGGCTGCGCACAGCATCTGCCGCCTGTCGATCTGTTAAGCCTTCTAAAAACTGTAAAATGGTCACCAAGGCAAGCCGTCAAGGTGATTCGCCTGGTTGACCTCGAACTCCAAAAAGTTCGCTGAAATCACGATCGTTCAGAAACTCACTCAGCGGATCAGCTATGGTTATGCAAAGATTTCCCTTAACAAAAACGGCATGGGCAACTTTAGCGGTTTCGGCGG
The DNA here is from genome assembly GCA_030064795.1 of Pleurocapsa sp. MO_226.B13. Next base: position 930 of record JASJEI010000252.1, read on the forward strand.
GCACAACATATTGAGATTGCGGTTGCAGTGACATCAGATCAAGCTCCTGATGGAATTGAATGCTGACTATCTTATGAAATCCTCGGGCAGAGAAAATTTATTCGTTAAGCAATATTTCGCCAGCAGGATCAAAAGTGTGTAAGAGCCAATTTTTGACCCACCACTTCAACATTTGTTGACCTGCACTCTCTAAATTTTCTCTACTATACCTGAAAATTTCCTCAAGCCTATAATGCCTTCCTAGCCTTCGTTTTAGACTTAACGGGAAAAGTCAGGGTTTAACACCGATCGCGGCTATGCACATCCATTTCGACCAGCCAGTGCCATAGTCAAACGACCTCACGGCCTCAAGTCCAGCTGCTTGCAGGAAAGAGTCCAGCTGGTTGGAGGCGTATCCTCTATTTTTCCATCGGAGAGACATGAGGACTTGACCCAGTCCTTTGCGAGTCACTGAGCCAATCAGAGGGGCACCCGGTTTCAGGACTCGGACCATCTCACGCAAAGTTTCTACGGGTTCGGCCATGTGCTCCAAAACATGGGCAAATATGACCGCGTCGAAGGATTCATCGGCAAAGGGCAAGCTCCTGATATCCCCCCATCTCAAATCGAGAGTCGTGCAGCGATGTTCCAGAATCTGTTGCGCGTGGGTCAACATGGGGTAGGAAATATCGATGCCGGAGACATGAGTTGGCCGATCGACACTTTCTAAAAGCGCCAGACTGAAGGCTCCTGTCCCCACCCCACAGTCGAGAATTTGAGATGTATGGTTAATATGACTCAAGCAATCGCATACGGTCTGACTTTCAAACAGAAGCTGATAATCGTGGAGCTGACCCAGACGAGCCAAATTGTCGTGCCATTTATGGGCAGATGAATCGTAGATTGAGCGAAGGGTGTCGATACTGGGAGCGGTTTTCCAGTGGTCTAATGGGGAGATTGTCGTTTTTAATAGCATGGTTAAATCAACCCTCTTGTTGCAGAGGGCTATACGCTTGGTTGATTTGATTGCTAGAAGGCTATGACCCGCTAGGAGCAAGGAGTGGAGTAATCACGCTATGCAGGGCCGCGTGATCGAAAACGGAGCCAACCCCAAAACTCACTGGGTACTTCCTAAGAGCCTAGGACTCGAATTCGGCTGCCATCGTTTGCCAAAACTGCTTGATATCTTGGCGCGATCGCAAATGGTAAACTCGCTTCTTGGCTCTAGCCGCTTCCACGTAAGTCCGGTACCTGGGTGTCAGTTTTGTATGACATAGCCAGACGGTGTAGTAGCTGTTCAGCGTGCCTCGCAAAAGTGGACTATTCTCCGGCCAACCGGCGGGCGGCACCCAAGCACCTTCGAGAAATCGTTTTGTTACCCACCAATAATGCCGCAGCACGGGCAGATCGAGATATATTAAGGTGTCGGCCACTGCCAAACGGTTCCACACGGTATCCAGGGAACCGAAGCCATCAACGACCCAGCGGTCTTGTTGCAGGAGGTTATTATGGGCAGCTTTGAACTCAGTGTGGGGGACTTCGCCGCCACCGGGCTGGTAGTTCAGCAAATCAAGCGGTACCCAGGGTAATCCTGTCATTTCAGCAAGCCGCTGGCTGAGGGTGGACTTTCCCCCACCCGCATTGCCAAATACAGCAACTTTTTTCATAGGTATTCAACATTCAATTCTACTCAGCCTTCTCAGCCACGATGAACACGATTTCCGCTTTACCGACTGGCGATTTGTAATCACCCGCTTGCCATTGGTAATCAATCGCAAACCCCGCATCAGTCAAGCTTTTCTCCAAGTCTTTTATCGTAAAGACCTTGACTAACGGAAACAGACCCAAGAATTTACCAATGGGTGCAATCAGCTTAAACCAAGCCATCGTATCTCCCAGGCATATTGTACTGGTGATAAAAAGTCCGCCAGGTTGGAGCAGGTTATGTAAGCTTAAACGCAATTAAACGACATTAACCGCATTACCTTTATTTTTCAATTTCCTACTCCAATTAATAATTAATTTTCCTTCATTTAAAAGTCGACTGACTACTTTTTCGAGTTCTTCCTTTGTTTCAAATTCTCGATGAGCAATATATTCTTTGGCTGAATGCCAAACTAATTCTATTAAATTATAGTCGGGACTATAGGGAGGTAAAAATTCTAACTTGATATTGGGCAATTTTGATTCTATTTGATCGAGAAACTCTTGTTTTTTATGGAAGCTAGCATTATCTAAAATAATCACTATCTTTGGTCCTTTGTCACGGAAGTCTTGCGGATTATTTCCCTGGGATTCCCCTGATTGACATATTTGATTGTTTAATTGTTTTAACTGTTCGTAAAAGGTCTCAGAATTTCCTTTTTTGATCACAAAACAGATTCTTTTTTTGTCACTATATCTCAAACCTCCCATCATATTTACTCTCCCGATTCTTCTTTGTCCTTTGACTTTTTTTCTCTTCCCTTTCTTTGGACAACATCTTCTTCTTATCACTCTTAAACTAAAACCGCACTCATCCCAAAACCAGACTTGGATTGACTCTGGCTTTTCCTTGGCTAATTCTAAATATTTGGCTAATTTTTCTTTAAAGGCTTCTCTTTTTTTTTTATCTTGCTTATCTTCTAGACTATATTTTCCCCAGATATATACATACTTCTCTCTTGCTAATATTCTGCTGATTTGTGATTTGCGCTTGTTTAATACCTGTTTCTTTTTCGAGATGTTCTGATAATCTTTTTCCTGTCCATCTGCCAAATTCATAGCCTAATTCTTGAGGTTCTTTTTCTACTACCTCTAAGAGTAATTCTATATATTCTTGTGTTGCTTTTTTGAAATTACCTTTTTTTCTTCCATCCTCTAAAGTTGCTAAATTATCTGGATCTCCATGAGCACACCAATAGGCTACTCTTCTTAAGGACACCCCCAGAAAATCCGCTATTTCTTGGTAAGTTTTCCCATCATTTAAAAGTAGCAACATCAATATTCTTTCCCGCACCTTTGCCTCTTCTTCTGTTTTGAGGGTCAATTGTAATTTTTCCTTTTGTGATAAGGATAGATAACCTTTAGCTGGCATTTCTTATTTTTATCTGATGTTGCTATCTTAATTTTATGTTATTTGGATGCGTTTAAGCTTACTTGAATGCCGTGGATTTAGGGGGTACAAAATCAAGTGAAATTTAAAGTTGGCTGCGAACTCGATTACGACGTTTCAGAGGATAGCACGATTATTTTCAATCTTTGTGCAGTAGAAAACGAATATCAGCAGATATTAGCTGAAAATCTTCAACTCGAACCCAATTGCGAGGGAGAAAAATATATTGTCCCTCATACAGAAAATAGCTATTTGCGATTAGTCGTACCCGCAGGAAAGTTAGCAATTTCGTATCAGGCGACAGTAAATTTAAACTACAATGCGGATAATCCCAATCAGATCGACGAAATCTTACCAGCAGACATACCTTTAGAGATCATTCATTATCTATATCCATCTCGCTATTGTCAAAGCGATCGCTTGATGAAGTTCGCACAGGATGAATTTGGCAACTGTCAGCCTGGTTATGCCAGAGTTCGAGCTATTTGCGATTGGATTTATGACAAAGTTACTTATATATCTGGTAGCACTGATTCTCATACTTCAGCTTATGACACCGTAACTGAAAGAGCAGGAGTCTGTCGCGACTTTGCTCATCTAGGTATAGCTTTTTGTCGTGCTTTAAATATTCCCGCCAGATTTGTTTCTGCCTACGCCTGGCAACTACAGCCACCTGACTTTCATGCCTGTTTTGAAGCTTACTTAGGAAATAAATGGTATTTGTTTGATGCTACTCGACTTGCACCCACTGACGGCTTAGTGCGTATTGGTACGGGAAGAGATGCAGCAGACACTGCCTTTGCTACGGTTTTTGGTGCAATGCAGTTAAACAATATGTATGTATATATCGATCGCTTGGATGACAAGTCTCTAGATCGAAAGAACAAAGCGATCGCCACTACTTAAGGCGAAGCCAGAAAGCTCAGTATTTTGTCTATCTTATGATAGATGCTAAGAAATATCTCAATTTACCATTTACTACTTTAGCCAGATTATTCAGGGATTTGTCTCTGATACTTTTGGGATTGTGCATAACCTTGGTGAATAACCTCGGGAAAGCATACATACCTACTCATGATTACAAAATTGAATTCAATCTTATTTAAAAAAAATAATCAGGGTAAACTACAATCTATAAAAATTGCAGTCAAGTAAAATCAAATAATCATAAAAAATGGACATTATCAGAATCATTTGCGCTATATTTTTACCTCCTTTGGGGGTATTTTTGCAGACAGGCTTTAGTGTTGACCTGGCAATCAATATCTTGCTTACTTTATTAGGATATATACCTGGAATTATTCACGCAATCTGGATAATTGCTAGGAAATAATCAGATGGAGTTAAGATGTTTTTTCTCAGTTTTTTGCTTTTAAATAGTTTCTTGTATGAATCAAATCACCGATACGGTTATCAATAGTTTAAGAGATTTACTAGGCAGCAGTATAAAAATCTTGCCAGCGATTATTGCAGCTTTGATAATTCTTATGCTGACTCGCTATGCAGCACAATTTGCCAGAAAAATCGCTGCTCAATTAGGAAGAAAAGCCTTTCAAAGTAAGTCACTACAATTACTACTCCGAAAGACTGCTTATGTAAGTACTTGGATATTCGGTATTGTTTTCGCCTGTATAGTGGCTTTTCCTGGTTTACGTTTGGGTGATATTGTTGCTACTTTAGGACTCGGCTCTGTTGCTATAGGTTTCGCATTTCAGGATATATTTAAGAACTTTTTATCGGGTATCTTGATCTTGATTCAAAGACCATTTCGGATTGACGACCAAATCATTATTGGTGACTATGAAGGTACAGTAGAACAAATTGATATTCGCACCACCAAGATTCGTACTTATACTGGTGAAGTAGTATTAGTACCTAATTCTGAATTGTATACTAGCGCAGTAAGAGTTAGAACGGCTTACAATCAACGTCGGACTGATTTGGCGGTGGGGGTAGACTACAATACCTCTTTACCCAAAGCCAAAGAAATCTTACAAAGGACTATTGAGGAAGTCGAGGGAGTTTTAGATAACAAGCTACCTGAAATAGATTTAGTCGGCTTTGGTGATAGTTCAATTGACTTCATTGTCCGTTACTGGACTACCCCTAGACAACCTCAAGTAAGACAAGTACAAACTAGAGCGATTATGGCAATCAAAAAAGCCTTAGATGCTGCTGATATTGATATTCCTTATCCTATCCGTACCTTATATTTTTATAATCAGGATAAGTACGATGATTTTATGCCTCACGAGGGTAACCACAGTGCCGATCGCTTTGATGGCGATCGCTCTTACAGTAATTCCAAAAGCTAAGCGATACTCTTGTACCTGTTTGGGCATGGAAGCTTCTTAAGTCTTAATACACAAAAGTTTAATATTTGTTTTACTGTTTGCGATCGCGCTTTATGTACTGCCAAGCGATCGCATTTTTTTTGACTTTTCAGACATCCTCTTAGGAAAATTTTCACCAGAGATTGTTTAAATTATTAGATTAGTGTCATCAATTTATCTGAGGTACTGATGTCTTTAAATTCAGATTCTCTTGAAATATCAGTAATAGTTCCTTTGTATAATGAATCGGAAAATATTGAGCATTTATTTTCCAGATTAACTTCAGTTCTGAAACTACTTAATACTAGTTATGAAATTATCTGTATCAATGACGGTAGTAGAGATGATACTTTAGCCAAACTAATTAAATTTAATCAACAAGATGCAACTATTAAAGTAATTAATCTTTCTCGTAATTTTGGTAAAGAAATTGCTCTAACAGCGGGTCTAGATTATGCTAGGGGTGCAGCAATTATCCCCATTGACGCTGACTTACAAGATCCGCCAGAATTAATCGTACAATTAATCGCCAAGTGGCGTGAAGGTTATGATGTAGTTTATGCTACTAGGCGATCGCGTCGCGGAGAAACTTGGCTTAAACAACTAACAGCTAAAGCTTTTTATCAAACTCTGGCTAAAATGAGTCCCGTACCTATTCCTGCTAATACAGGAGACTTTCGTTTGTTGGATCGTAAAGTGGTAGATGCCATCAAAAAATTGCCCGAAAAGACTCGATTTATGAAAGGTCTGTTTGCTTGGGTAGGATATAAACAAACTTCAATTTTATTCGATCGCGAACCCCGTTATGGTGGCAATAGCACCTGGAACTATTGGAAGCTATGGAACTTTGCTCTGGATGGGATTACTTCGTTTAGTTTTTTACCACTCAAGGTTTGGAGTTATGTCGGCGTTATTATTTCTTTGATTTCTTTATTTTATGCTTTATTTTTAGTAATACGGACTCTTATTTTGGGGGTTGATGTTCCTGGTTATGCTTCTTTGATGGTGGCAATTCTTTTCTTAGGAGGAATTCAATTAATTACTTTAGGTGTATTGGGAGAATATTTGGGTCGTGTTTATGAAGAAGTTAAAGGCAGACCGCTTTATTTTGTTCGAGAAGAATATGGTTTTGAGTCTGAGGATAAAAAAAGTTAGGAGTTCAAAGAGACAAGGCATGCCTTGTCTGTACAGGAATTCGGAATTCGGAGTTCGGAGTTATGATCCAAAATCCTGTTTACATATCGAGCTTGTTTAGTCAGCTAATTAGTTACTGACTATTTCAATTTAACTTATACCAATTGGAAAAAGTAATGAGAGACGAAGGTAGGTTGGGTTGCACGAAGTAAAACCCAACTTCAACCTAATTATTGTTGGGTTTCGTAAACTCAACCCAACCTACAATACTCTATTATTACTGAATATGTTACTAATTCTTCTCTTCTACTAACTCCGAACTAATAAGAATCTCGATCGCAAAATAAAATCGCCTGAGATAAGGTGCGTAAAATGGTGGCGGGAAAATCAGGTGCGATCGCCTCGTTTAAAGTTTTATTTACTACTTCTGCTTTATGACTCCCCCCTGCCAAACAAAAGATTTTGTTCGCGCTGCAAATTGTAGGAAGGGTAAGAGTATAGGCATAACTTGGTACGGCTTCTAAATTGGCAAAGTAACCACCATCAACCTGTTGTTGGCGAGTTTGGGTTTCTAGTCGAACTAATTTTACTACCTGCGGATCGTTAAAATCAGCAACTTTTGGTTCGTTAAAAGCTAGATGTCCGTTGTCTCCGATACCCAACAGACAGAGATCGATCGCCTGCTGTTGTAATAAATTACTATAGCGATCGCATTCTGCCAGAGGTTGTCTTGCGTCTCCCTGAATATAATTAAAAATCCGAGGTTTTACCCGTCCTTCTACTTTCTGACGGAGATAATAGCGAAAACTACCAGGATGTTCGGCGGAAATTCCCAGATATTCGTCTAAATGAAATAAAATAATCCGCGACCAATCTAACTCGTGACTACTAACTAGATGTTCCAAAAATCCTAACTGAGAATTGCCAGTAGCTAAAATTATGCTGACAGTTTCTTGTTGTGCCAACAAAAATCGTAAATATGAAACTGCCAAATTACTTGCATCTTGAGCTAACTCATTATTGCAATTAGTAATTCTGATGGTTAAATTGTCAACCTGAATAACACTACTGTCGGGAAGAAATGGTAGAGTACGATCTGGCATCTTTTGCAAATTCAACTCCAAAGTAAAACATGAGTAATATATCTGATATAAGCGTCAAAACCATCGATGGCAAAGAAGAAAAGCTTGCCGACTATCAAGGTAATGTATTGTTGATTGTTAATGTCGCTTCTCAATGCGGTTATACTCCTCAATACAAGGAACTAGAACAGTTGAACCAAGATTATGGTGACAAAGGACTAAAGGTATTGGGTTTTCCTTGTAATGATTTTGGCGCGCAAGAGCCAGGAACCAACGAAGAAATCCGTGAGTTTGGTAAAACTAACTATGACGTTAGTTTCGATCTGTTTGATAAAGTTCACGCCAAAGGCCCAGAACAACATCCTCTATATGAAACTTTAACCAGTTCTGTCGAACCCCAAGGTGATGTAGCCTGGAACTTCGAGAAGTTTTTAATCGACAAACAGGGTAATGTTGTTGCTAGATACAAGAGTGCCGTTGCTCCTACTTCCCCCGAATTAACTCAGGCAATTGAATCAGAATTGGCCAAGTAAATCGAGGATAGTTTTTTGATTTTAAGGCGATCGCTTGACAAAAAGGCGATCGCTTTATTTTTTATACGCCTTCGCCGAAGCAGAAATCCAAGTACTAGCAGCAATACTAAAGGGCAACAAAATAAAAATTGCTCCAGAAATAACTGGATGCGTTCTTACAGTCAGACTAGAAGACATCACTGCTATCCCCAAACCGCAGTACAGTAGACCGAGTAATGGTAGTCCTATGACCATCAATGCAAATTTTTTATCTGAGTTCATCTTTATCTTGGTTGGCAACACGATCATTTTAAGAAAAATCAAGACAAAAAAAGGGGGGTACGATCGTACCCCATCGATTTTTAGTAATTGCTAATCAAAAATCAACGCTTACATTCCAGGAAGATTTAAACCACTAGTTAGTTCTTCCATACGTCCGCGCATCAATTCGGTAGACTGGACATAAGCAGATCTCATCGCGACGCTAACTGCTGCCGAAAGAGCTTCTGCTCCCTGAGACATTGCATCGGGGGAAATTTCTACACGAAGAGGTTCTTGATTACCACTCATGACTACTTTTACTAGTCCATCTTCGCTAGTTCCTTCAATTTCCATTTGTTCCAATTCATTTTGGAGTTGTTGCGCTCCTGCTTGAACCTCCTGAGCTTTTTTAAAAGCGTCAGCGAGTTCTTTCATTTTTCCTAATGGACCAAATCCTTTTCCTGCCATATCTATTTAGTTTTTAGCTTTTTTATTAGTGACTACAAACATTAACTAGAGCAATTAGTTTAACTACTAGCTAAGCAGATTTAGAATTCTCCGATCAGCTTAACTTCTGGCTCTAAATATACTGACCAATGATATTCTACTTTTTCTTGAGCATAACGAATTAATTCAAATATATCTTTGGCGGTAGCCGTACCACAGTTAAGAATAAAGTTGGCATGGCGATGAGCTATTTGAGCATCACCAATTTTATAACCTTTTAATCCTAGCTGCTCGATTAATCTTCCTGCTGCATGGGGTTGGGGATTACGGAAAACGCTACCACAACTGGGAAGATGATAGGGTTGGGTGGTTTTACGTTGCGTCCAATTTTGATTGGATAGCTCCATAATCTCTGCCTTACTATAGCCTGGTTCGAGTTGCATCACCGCTTTAACTACCAGATTATTTCCTCCTTGCAGATTGGAAGTACGATAGCCATAGGCCAGATCTTCTGGTTTTAGCTCTTTAATTGTGCCATCGGGAGATAAGACGGTAGCACTGACCAAAATATCTGCCATACAAGAAGCGTGTGCGCCCGCATTCATCACCACACCACCGCCAACTGTACCTGGAATACCTACAGCCCATTCCAGCCCTTTTAAGCCCCTTTTAGCAGCCTTCCAGGCTAACTTCGCGATCGCCTCCCCCGCATCAGCAATTAATAACCCAGTTTCAGAATTAAATTCATAACTGCGAAAATATCTAGTAGAAAGCACCAACCCAGGAATACCGCGATCGCTGATTAGTAAATTTGAACCAGCACCCAAGAGCGTCAAAGGGATATCTTGAGCTTGATACCATTCAAAACTGGCTTCTAGTTCCTGCCAATTTCTCGGCGCAGCATACCACTGAGCATTTCCCCCAACTTTATAAGAAGTTTGGCTGGCTAAGGAGACGCTCTTTTGAATTAAATTATCGCTATTCATGGCATGGTTATTAATTGTTGATGGTTAGTGGTTGATTGATAATTGCTCGTTGGCAACTGGCAACTGTTGACTAACTCCGAACTCCTGTACAGACAAGGCATGCCTTGTCTCTCCGAACTGGTTACTGATAAAGAGCAATAGTCTTAGGGATGGATTGATTAAGATTACCCGCTCCTAAGAACATTGCCAAGTCTCCTGGCTGTAATATTTCTTTTTGGAGGAAGTTGGCAATTGTATCTACCGAGGCGTGATAGCGAACATTGTCGTGGTTTTGGGCGATCGCTTTAACTAGATCTGCTCCTGTAATCTCAGAGATATTTTTTTCGCCAGCACTATAGATATCGGTAATGACGACAACATCGGCATCTTCAAAAGCCCGAGCAAATTCAGTTAAAAATGCTTGAGTACGACTGTAACGATGGGGTTGAAAAATTGCCACGACTCTTTGTAAAGAATTGTTTCCTGAGACTCTTAATTTAGCAGCGGCCAAGGTGACTTCAATTTCACTGGGATGATGGGCATAGTCATCGATAAAGATAATCTGGTTTGCTTCCCCTCGACGTTCAAATCGTCTTTTCGTCCCTTCAAAGGTAGCCAGAGAGTTAGCGATCGCCTGAAAACCTAAACCAGCTTCTCTACCCACGGCGATCGCAGCTAGGGCGTTACTGAGATTATGTTTTCCTAATAGTGGTAGCTCCAATTGCCCTAAATGCACTCCTCGTTCCCAAATTTCAGCAGAACTTCCAGCAGCATGATAGGTAACATTTTGAGCCGTGTAATCAGCTCCCAAAGAGGGATTGAGACTGTAGCTAATGGTTAAGGGTAACTCTTCTCGAATCACAGGATCGTCGATACAACCGATGAGGGTCTGACATTGAGCGGCAAAAGTTTGAAAAATACCAACTACCTCCTGAAGATCTTCATAGCGATCGGGGTGATCTAGTTCGATGTTGGTAATTACCCCGATACTAGGATGATGCTTAACCAAAGAGCCATCAGACTCATCCGCTTCGGCGACTAAATATTCCCCTTTACCACTGCGAGCATTGCCATCCCAAGCATCGACTTCGCCACCGACGATAATAGTCGGATCCTGGGCGCATTTAAACAATATATAGCCGATTAAGCTACTAGTAGTAGTTTTACCGTGAGTCCCAGAGACAGCAATACTTTGATATTGTTCGATTAAAGCTGCCAAAAGATCGGAGCGATGAAAAATAGGACAGCCCAGTTTGACTGCTGCCTGATACTCTGGATTGGTAGGAGCGATCGCCGTAGAACAAATAACTTGTGGTAAAGCCATATGGCTGTTGTTGCCATACTCTTTGGCTTCAGTTTCAGATTGAACCCCCACAGTAACTGGTAGTGGTTTGGGCTTTTTCAGCGGAACAGACGTAAAAAAATCTAAGTTGCTAGCATTTTGACTCTGAAAAATTTTGACTCCCAAAGCTTCCAGGCGATCGGTAATATGACTAGAACGTAAATCAGAACCCGATACTGGCAGTTGACGTTGAGCAACAATCTGAGCTAAAGCCGACATTCCAATTCCGCCGATACCAATAAAGTGAAATGGTTTCCCATTCAAATCTACTTTTGCCACTCTTTTATCTCCTGCCATAAGACAATGTATTCTGCTTGAAGATACAGATTATTCTTTCTCAATTCTTTCTCAACTCAGATTGAATACTCCGTAACTTGCGATCGTTCTAAACAATACGGGATATAATAACAAGAATTTTTTGGACTTAGGTATCGATAATCACTAGTAAATAAACAAATTTATGGTTTGAATTGGATATATTCAGTAAATCTACTGAGAAACCAGGAGTTTGATTACTTTGAAGACAAGATCCAAGTATTTTCTCAAATTCTTTAAGTTTAAATACCTATAATTTGCCAAACTTTCTACTTTTGCTGGCTACTGAAATTGATTGTAACTAAGGTCTTGAATTGTGCTTACTTTACGATATGATGAGTCTTATTAAGAATGTTTTAATCTATTAACCTAATAAAATAGAGGGCAAGAAATAGTGGTTAGAGTAGCAATTAACGGTTTTGGACGTATTGGGCGCAATTTTGTTAGATGCCTACTGAGCAGAGACGAAGATACTAACTTAGAGTTGGTAGGTATCAACGATACTTCCGATCCTAAAACTAACTCTCATCTGTTAAAACACGATACTATGTTGGGTGTTTTAGATGCAGATATTACCCATGATAGCAATTCTCTAATCGTCAACGGCAAAACAATTAAGTGCGTCTCGGATCGCAATCCTTTGAACTTGCCTTGGAAAGAGTGGGATATTGATATCGTTATTGAATCTACTGGAGTTTTCCGCGATGCTCCTGGTGCTGGCAAACACCTCCAAGCTGGCGCGAAAAAAGTAATCATTACTGCTCCTGGTAAAGGCCCTGACATTGGTACTTATGTTATAGGTGTTAACGACCAACAGTACAAGCCTGGTGAATTCGATATCCTCAGTAACGCTAGCTGTACTACTAACTGTCTAGCTCCGATTGTCAAAGTCATTCACGAAAACTTTGGCATCATTAAGGGTACAATGACTACCACTCACAGTTATACTGGCGACCAACGGATCTTGGATGCTAGTCACCGCGACTTGAGAAGAGCTAGAGCAGCAGCAGCCAACATCGTCCCTACCTCCACTGGTGCAGCGGTAGCAGTTGCTCTTGTCTATCCTGAAGTAAAAGGGAAACTAAACGGTATCGCCATGCGCGTACCAACTCCTAACGTCTCTGTCGTCGATTTGGTGGCTCAAGTCGAGAAGAAAACGATCGCCGAAGAAGTCAACGAAGTGCTTAAAAAAGCTTCCGAAGGCGAAATGAAAGGTATTTTGGGCTATACAGATCTACCTCTAGTGTCTTCTGACTTTAAAGGTACTGATGTCTCTTCCACTATTGACGGACAGCTAACCTTAGTGCTTGATGGTGACATGGTTAAAGTAATTGCTTGGTATGACAATGAATGGGGTTATTCTCAGCGCGTTGTTGACCTAGCTAAATTGGTCGCTGCGGGAATGTAAGACCAAAGGCATTATTAATTTTAGACTTGATGTTGTTACTGATACTGTTTGTCGCTATTAGTTTTTAGACATTAGCTCTTAGTTCTTTCAAGACACCTCCCTTGACAATAGGCGGGGTGTTTTTTTAGCTTTAATTGTAATTAATCTTGCTCCTGACCCCCCAACCTGATAACCTAATGGATGTTTTGCTTTATTTATGATGGCTGTTAATTAATTGAAAAATTGAGATCGACTGATGCCGTTTTTCAGAGATTAGCGATCGCCTAATCAGTAATTATTTATGGCAACTACTACCTGGACTAGACGACATATTCTGTCGCTGAGCGATTTCTCGGCGACAGAATATGATACGGTATTGCAGACAGCGGCGGGATTTCAAAAAGTACTTTCAGGAAGAACCAAAAAAGTTCCCGCACTTCAAGGAAGAGTAGTGGCAAATATGTTTTTTGAACCCTCTACTCGTACCCGCAGTAGCTTTGAATTGGCAGCTAAAAGACTTTCAGCCGATATTCTCAATTTTTCTCCTGGAACTTCTTCTTTAACTAAAGGCGAAACTATTTTAGATACGGCAAAGACCTATTTAGCAATGGGTGCAGACATTATGGTGATTCGTCATCAGCAAGCAGGAGTACCCCAGACGATCGCACGAGAAATGGATCGGCTCAATTCTGGAGTGACAATTCTCAATGCAGGAGATGGTTTACACCAACATCCTTCTCAGGCGTTACTAGATCTCTATACGATTACTTCTGTCTTGGATCGAGATAATCCTCGTTTAGAATTGTTAGCAGGAAAAAAAATCGCGATCGTCGGCGATATACTCCATTCTAGGGTAGCCCGTTCTAATATTTATAGTCTGGTAACAGCAGGAGTTGAGGTTCATTTGGCCGCACCGCCAACTCTCTTACCCAAAGATTTTTTAAAGCTAGTCGATGGTCAATATCGGGGTAAATTATTTCTCCACTGGGAATTAAATCCAGCCTTAGAAGCGGCCGATTTTGTGATGACACTACGCTTGCAAAAAGAACGGATGACGGCTAATTTTATACCCAGTCTGAGGGAATATCATCAAGGGTTTGGCATTACTCGCGATCGCCTTAAATTGTGCAAACCTAATGTTAAACTGCTTCATCCAGGCCCGACAAATCGCGGAGTAGAAATAACCTCCGACTTAATGGACGACCCCAATTTGAGTCTAATTCCCCAACAGGTAACTAACGGTGTAGCGACGCGCATGGCATTATTGTATTTAATTGGTATTAACGATAGTCAGTAAAATAGTAATTTTCAAAAACTAGCCATCAGAGATTACCGAGGCTAAAATCGTGTGGAAATAATTGGGTGGGACACAAATTTCTATGCACGATTCTTTAGGAGAAGTAAACGCCAGTCAGATCGATTTGATTGATGTTTTGGCTGATATTCGACTGATTAATGTTACTGAAATTAAAATTATTCAAGAAGTAGTCGGTTTTATTGATGCCAATTATCAGGAACATAAATCAATGATTCCTTCAGCAAAAGTTGCTGCTTTAATTCTTAATCGGGATGAAATACCCAATCTTTATGCTACCTCCTTTAGAGGTCACAATAATCAAGTATTAGAGTTTCAAAATCAATTTGGTATCTGTGGCTTCAAAATTAGAGAAAATCTGGTACCCTGGGCATTAGATAAAGTAATTAGAGCGGGATTGTCCCAAAATTTGCAACAAGATTTGACCATGGCAATCGATACTTCTAGAAGTCCTACACCATTAGACGACCGAAATCTTTTAGAAATATTGGCGACGATTGATTTGGCTAATGTTGCAGAGTTTCAGGTAATCAAAGAAGCTGTCAATTGTGTTAATGAAAACTACCCTCAAGCGGCCAGACAAATTAATTTATCCGATGTTTGTGCTTTAGTTCTCAACCACGACGCTGTAACTTCTCTCTACGCAACTTCGGCAGAAGAATACGATGAATTGAAAGCTACTTATATTGCTCAACATCAACCTCAAGTCAATCAAATTATTCGCCAGATGATCGAAAAAATTAATCAAGAGGGTTCGGAATATAGCTTTAGTCATGATTCTTTGGTTGCAGTAAATTTTCAAAGACGTAAAAAGTTAACTAAATTCTGGAATATTTAAATATTTAACAGTAATTAGCTGTTAGCAAATATTTGGACTTTGGACAAACAGCAAAATGATTCGCGAAATTCATTCGCGAACTTTTACTCAATAATTAGTGTCTAGGATGGAGCTGATTAGACCGCAATCGGTGGGGATGGTTCTGGCTTTTTCCCTTTTTTCCCTTTTTTAATGACCTCATGACGAGTTCTTGGTGTTTGAACCTGAGCTTTAGCTCTACCAGAAGAAAAACCTCGACGTTTGGGAAAATTGGTTGGTGTCCCAATCTCGCTAATTATTCGCTTCAGATCTCTTTGAACCTGAGAAGGAGTGAGAAAACCTTCGGTCTTTTGAGGTAAATAACGTTCCCAGGGTCGGGGTAAAGTCAGAGCCAATTTTCGTGCTGCCCATAATTGAACATAAGCCCTCAAGCTTAGTTGCACCCAATTCTCTTCATGTTCGACTTCGGGAGTACCACTGGCATTAAGCAACAATCTTTGTTTGCCAACAGCGAGATATTAGAGTCGAGGAGGGTATTTCTACCTCTCCCCTCTCCTCCGAAACCGTGCATGAAAGTTTTCCCTTCACACGGCTACTCAATGTGTTTGCCAATTGTCTGATGCGGA
>JASJEI010000253.1 GCA_030064795.1 Pleurocapsa sp. MO_226.B13
TCCCGCCCAATCTGGGAAGTCTGGATGCCCTCGCCGACAGAAGCTGCTTACCTCTAACCTTAATTGTTCGCGGCGAGTTCACCCAGACTTTTTGAGAAGGTTCGTAACTTGCCAAGGTTCGTGTCCGCCACCAGTGTTGGGAATGCCATCGGTATGTAATACCTGTAATTCAATGGTTTCACCCAAGTCGAAGTTTTCGCCAGTGATAATGGCAGTGCTACCTGGCGGGTAATCGTCTAAATCTGTGATGACAGTGGGCAAGTCTTCGACTAGATCTTCAGCAAGAGGGTTATCGTCTTCTGCTAACACTCCAGCGTAGTTGCGTTGTGTTTCTGGAGTGAAAGCTAGAGATAAAGAAAGGTTATTACTTTGATAGTCTAAATCCCAATTACCGCCGAGGTTAGAGTTACCAATAGGTGTTGTAGAGGCAGCAATTGATGCACCAGTAAGATCTTGCAGCTTGGTAATAAACTCCTCACCAGCATCGCCAGCAGCGACGTTACAACCGTAGATAAGGAACGAGGAACGAGGAACGAGGAGGGAGGAATTTTTGAAGAACAAAGGATGAGGAACAAGGAACGAGGAAGTAAGCCAAGTTTTGAGGTCGTTTTTATATTGATTTAAAGTGTCTAAACTTAGTTGGGTATTGCCGAGATAGAGGCAGCCAGGCGAACCGTGGGAAACGATGTGAATTATGGAGTAGGGGTTCTGGTTTAAAACTGCCGTAATTTGCTTAATACCATCATGATTTGGCTGGAGAACAACGACTTTTGTTCCCGATTTTATTCCAGTAGCTAATGCCTGATAATTGGCGACTTGGGAATCTAGGAAAAGGATCTGTTGATTGGTTTGCATGAGATTTGATGGCGTTAAATATTAGTTACCAAGACGTTGATTTGTGGGACAAAAAATTAAAAATAACAAGAAATATGAAAAGTAAACTTAGCTATGGCAGTCTCAGATTATTTATCAAAAATAACTAATGACCGATGACCACTAAATATTGATTTATGCTTAAAGTAAAGTGACTATAGTCACTAAATATTAGTAATTTAAATTACACAGTTATACAATCAATAGGTTAATTTCTATATCGATAAACAACCTCAGAAAAATTTCTGAGTTATCTTGAATTATTTCTCCGAAAAAATACCGAATAAAATCTAGAAATTAACTAGATATACTTAATATTTTGATAAGCGTTTATTTAGAGAAGATCCAGTACGTTTTGTCATCACCCAAACGATAGACCTAAATACATCGCGAACGGTTTTATATCTGGGTTCCGAATCAAGATTTGAGTCTAAAGGAACGGCAGTATAAGTAATCCCTTGACTACCTAGAACTACATAGGCGATCGCCTTAGCTCTGGGAAGATGAAAATCAGAGGTAATTAAGTAAATATGCTGAATGTTTTGCTGTTTGAAATCTTTAACTAAGGTAGTAAAGTTGGTGACAGTATCGGTGGCACGACGGTCGATATAAACCCGACGATTATCGACACCAAGCTCGTTAAAAATTTCTCTAGCTAAGACTTCTTTACTACCAGAAGAAACCCAAATTGGTAGATTAGGATAAAGACGTGCAAATTCGGCAGTAAATATTTCTCGGTCGTGTCCGCCACCTAGGGTTAAAATTGCTTGGGGAGTTGAAGCTTGATAGCGAGCGATCGCAATTCTAAGAGGAATAATGCCGAGAATACTAACAAAAATACTGATGACAGCGATAATAATAAACTTGCGTTGGTTAGTCAGTAGTTTCACAGCAATAATTCAAGAATTAATTAACATCAAGATCTGTTTTAACAGATGGAAGATAATAGACCTGTCTTGCAAAAGTATTGCTTGCGGTACAATCATTATAAAAACTACAAAATACTTAATGAAATATGAAGAGGCTAAAACTCTTACTGCAAAGGAGTTTAAACGATTGTCTGGGGTGTATCCTGAAACCTTTAACAAAATGGTAGAAATAGTTCAAAATTATCAAAAAACTAAAAAAGTTTCAAGAAGACCGAGTAAGTTATCAATTGAAAATCAAATATTAATGGCTTTAAAATATTTCAGAGAATATAGAACCTATTTTCATATAGGAAAAACTTGGGAAGTCTATGAATCAACTACTTTTAGAATTATTCAAAAAATTGAAAATATCCTAATTAAATCTAGAGTTTTAAAATTGCCTGGAAAAAAGAAATTAATTGATACCGAGAGATAAATTAAAACAATTGTTGTAGATGTAGCCGAGTCTCCTATAGAAAGACCAAAAAAAGCGGTGCCCCCATTCGCACCCTTCGGGTATAAAGGGATAAACGACCCTGCTGCGGTTTCCGCAGCTAGGTAACGCCCTAAAGGATTAGTTGCGGCGAACTATGCGCCTTACTTTCGGTCACGCACCAAGACAAGCAGAAAAAATTCTATTCAGGAAAGAAGAAAAATCATACACTGAAGTCGCAAGTAATTACATAACTTAGAAATAGGACTGATAATTGACCGTAGCTTAACCCTTTTCGATTTCCATGAGGAACAGGTAACTCTCGATCGATTATTGATGCTATTTCCATTTGCTTTAGCAATGGATAATTAGAGGAAGATCATCTACTCTTTCTGAGTTAGTTCCTTTCAAGACGGGTTGGTCTCTCTATTCTTTCAACTTCTTTCTCAGCATACAGTTTAGCTGTTTTATTTCCCTAGCAATCTTTGATTTAAGCGAACCGTGAGTCAGTAATCTGAAAATTTATGAATAATAGACAAGCACAAGTTACTGTAAAAGCTTCACAAATTCCAGGTATTTTAGTAGAAAAATATATCTATACCGCAGGTTCAATAGAACCTCTTCCCAAGCACTCTCATCACGAATATCAATTAGGGCTAAGCTTTAATTGTCAGGGTGAATATTTTTATCGGGGTGCTTATCATCCTATACCAATCGGCAATCTCAGTATTATCCATTCTGGTGAGGTTCACTCCCCTAGTGAAAGAACTTACTTACCAGAACCCGCTACATTTTGGATGATGCACGTTGACCCTAGTTTACTAGAAGATGTAGCAGCAGAAATCCCTCAAAAGCCTGTGGAACTTCCTTTTTTCACTAAACCACTATTGCGCAATAGTTCTTTAAGAGAATTATTTCAGAATTTATGTATTGCCATAGAAACAAACGCAACAAAACTAGAAAAAGATTCCTTGATTTTAGATTTCTTTTCTGAGTTAATCGCCCATCCTACAGGAATTGCTCCCCAATCTTATTTAACAGTAAAACCTGCGATTAGGCTTGCGCCTAGCCTTCGGATCGCAATAGTCTGTGATTTTTTACAAGCTCATTATCATGAAAACGTATCTCTAGCAGAATTAGCCAAAATATCTGGATTAAGCCGTTTTTATCTCAGTCGTTTGTTTCGTCGCCAAATGGGATTAACTATAAGTGCTTATCAGATGCAAATTCGGATCGATCGCGCTAAGAAACTGCTTGCTGAAGGAAGATCGATTACTCAAGTAGCTTCGGAAACGGGTTTTTACGATCAAAGCCATTTTGGTGGGCATTTTAAGCGTCTGGTTGGAACTACACCAGGAAATTATCTAAGCTGATGAGTCTTGTAGTTGTTAAGATAACGTTTAACAATTTTTACATACAATACAGTATGGTATGCTATTAAGCAAGAAAATATCTGTTAAAACAACTTAAATTGTCATGCTAAAACTTGCTGGATATTTGTTAATTTTCACTAGCATTCTGCACTTTATTGGTGGATTTGTTTTTTATTCCGAGCCACTAGCAGAGATCGCTCAAGCTGGATGGTGGAATGCTGTTTCGCCAGATCCGTTTAATTTAAACTACGAACGAGAAGCAGCTTTCTGGTTTATGATGATCTCTCCACTATTGTTTGCTTTAGGAATACTCTGTTGTTGGATAGAAGAGCAAAAGCTGATTATGCCTGCATTTATAGGCTGGATATTGCTAATTGTTACAATCATCGGCATTGTAATTCTGCCAGTTTCAGGAATTTGGCTACTGCTAGCACCAAGTGGGATAATTTTATTTATCTCAATGCAAAATAAAGATTCTAATATTTACCAGTCCGAGAAATAATCGCGCTGACCAACTTGTTTGTTAACGTCAGTTCGGATTAAGCTCGATCGAACCTTCTTTATCGCTACCGCGATCAAATTCTTGATATTATGCTATTTAGGGTAGATATAGGTCAAAATTCTCTAATTTATCCCATATGGGGCGAATATCCAGACAGTTTACCCATAATAAATATTCAGGTGGCTCAAGCTATCTGTGCAGACAATATGTCGATCTTTGCATTATTAAAAGGGGGCAAAATTGCGAACACTAACTTACTATGTGGCTTGCAGCGTTGATGGATTTATTGCTCATACTGACGGTTCACACGATGGCTTTTCCCAAGATAGTGAGTATTTTGCAGATTTATTTGCCTCTTTTCCTGAGACGGTTCCATCTCACCTGCGTGATGTAATGAGTGTGCATGATGAGAACAAATGGTTTAATACCGTTCTTATGGGACGAAAGACTTACGAAGTAGGTTTGAAAGATGGCGTGACAAGTCCTTACTCGCACATGAAACAGTACCTCTTTTCACGCAGTATACGAGAAAGTCCAGATGCCAATGTTGAACTCGTTTCAGAAAATGCTGTTGAGTTAGTCACAGATTTAAAGAGTGGTTCAGGTAAGGGCATATGGCTTTGTGGTGGTGCTAATTTAGCCACCACACTTTTTACCAACCATTTAATCGATCGACTCATTCTTAAAGTCAACCCATTTTTAATGGGTTCAGGCATTCCACTGTTCTCTGGAGAGATTCAGCAAACTGCTTTAGAACTTACCGACCGCAAGATTTATAACAATGGAGTCTTGTTACTTGACTACAGGGTAAGGTGACCAATCATGCCACCAAAAGTTCATTTGCTTGGGCGATCTACACTCTCAATAAAACGTGAGAGTATATTTTAATAATGACAAAATCCATAAGGCTTACCCGCGAAGATTGGTTAGAAACTGGCTTGCAACTACTTAGTGACTGTGGAGAACAAGCATTAACTATAGAAAGGCTATGTCAAGCGACGAGTCGAACTAAAGGCTCTTTTTATCATCATTTCAAAGATCGTGATGATTTTGTTAATTCACTGCTTGAATATTGGCAATCCAAGTATACAGACCAAATTATTATAGCCGTCGAGCGATTAAAAGACCCGATCGCACAACGCAGAGAACTCGATCGCCTAGCTGCAAATGTAGATAATCAACTTGAGAGGGTAATTCGCAACTGGTCAGGTGTTGATGAGCGAGTCAGACAAACTATTAGACAGGTCGATGATAAGCGAATTAAGTATCTGACAAACCTCATTGGTAAATTGGCACAAATCGACTCAACAAAAGCCTCTGAGTTAGCAATAGTCGAGTATGCAGCCTTTTTAGGATTACAGCATTTATTACCTAATGCCGACTCTAAGCAAAAAGAGTATTTTATTACTCTTATTACGGAAATTATCTCTTCATATTGCTGTAAACAGCATAATTAGAACTTATTTCTGATGTACCTCAATAAACTTAGAAAAAGAGCAATAACTTCCTAGACGAGCAAATTAAATCATTCATAGAATAATATCAATGTAAAATTAAAAATCATTGACTTATATCAATTTTAATAATAAATTTACGTTGATAAATATCGATTGTAGAGACGCGACATGTCGCGTCTCTACGGGATTTAAAGGTTTTGCCAACAAGTATTGTTCGTAAATAGGATTTGCGATGACTCTAATTCAAAAGCAAGAATCTTCAAAAAATTAAGCAAAAGCTTTCAAGAGATAGTTTTGTCGCTTCTGTAAATTGAAGGTATAAAGTTCGAGTTTAAGAAAAAACAAGAGAAAACATCATGAAAAATCTACTTTTAGCTACCGCGATCGCTGCTACACTACAATTATCTTTAGAATCTAATGCCGAAGCAGCACAGGTTAAAGAAGTTAATTTTGATAGTAATAATCAAAATCTAGTTGGCGATCTCTATCTTCCCGATGATTACCAAGAAGGCAATAAATTACCAGGGGTAGTTGTCACTGGTGCTTGGACAACAGTAAAAGAACAAATGCCAGCTACTTATGCCGAGGAATTAGCCGATCGCGGTTATGCAGTTTTGGCTTTTGACTTTCGCAACTGGGGAGAATCAGAGGGAGAAGAACGTCAGTTAGAAAATCCTACTAATAAAACTCAGGATATCATCGCTGCTGCTGATTATTTAACCACACGCCCAGAAATAGACGCGAATAGAATTGCTGGTTTGGGTATCTGTGCCAGCGCTGGATATATGGCAGATGCAGCCTTAGACAGTGAAGATCTTCAGGCGATCGCGCTTGTAGCTCCCTGGTTACATGACCAGGAAATTGTTGACGAGGTGTATGGCGGTGAGGAGTCAGTACAAAGTTTAATCGATACCAGTCGTCAAGCAGAAGCCAAATACGAAGCTACTGGCGAACTATCTTTAATACCTGCTGCAAGTATGACAGATGAAAACGCCCTGATGTATCAAGCTTCTTATTATACCGATCCAGAGCGAGGAGCGATTCCCGAATACGTCAATGAATTTAATCTCGCTTCCTGGGAAGGCTGGTTAACTTACGATGCGATTACTATTGCTGATGATTTAACTAAACCAGTAAAGATAATTCATTCCGAAGCTGCTGCTATTCCTCAAGGCGCAAAAGAATTTTATAGCCGTTTGTCGGGAGAAAAAGACGAACTTTGGTTAGCCGATACGACGCAGTTTGACTTTTATGACAATCCTGAAGCCGTTACTGTAGCTAGCGATGCGGTTGCCCAATACTTCGAGCAAACTCTTTAAGCAATAGACAGTGGATAAATGAAATACATTACAACAGCTATTGTAGGAGCATCTTTGATGACACTTGCAGTTAATCCCTCACATTCTTCTCGTATTTCAACACCAGATGAGGCTGCCATACATACTATTGTTGAAAGTGTTGCTAATCTAGCAGATAGAGAAAATTTTGAGAGCCTCGAACAGCTTTACGCTCAAGAAATAGAAGTAGATTACACCTCAGCATTTGGTGGAGAAGTAGAACTAAAAAGTCCTCAAGGATTGATGACACAATGGGCGAGTAGTTTACCAGGATTCGATCGCACTAGACACCAAATATCTAATATTGAAACCGAGGTAAAAGGAAACACGGCAACGGCTACAGCAGATGTTACTGCCGATCATTACCTAGATGAGATGTTCTGGCAAATTACGGGAAGCTATGAATACGGTTTGGTTAAAGAAGACGGACAGTGGGCAATTGATAAGATGACCTTTATCGCTGAAACCGAACGAGGTAGTCGGGATCTTATTGATAAAGCTGTAGAACAAGCAAGTCTCAATCCTTCCCCCTATATTCAACGTCATCAGACTAAGCAAGCTGTAATTGACTTTCTCACAGCTTTAGAAGACAAGGATATGGATCGATTAGCAACAGTTTGGGCAGAAGATGCTGTACAGGATATGCCCTTCTCTCCAGAAGGGTTTCCCAAGCGCGTTGAGGGAAAAGCTAATCTAATCGAACATTATGCTGCTTGGCCAGAAACTAGCGGAGAAGCTGATTTTACTAATAACTTGGTCTTTTATCCCCTGCAAGATGCCACTATGGTTTTTGCCGAATGGCGGGGTGATGTAGAGATAATTCCTACAAACAGACAATACCAACAGCGATATGGCGGATTATTTCATGTAGTCGATGGCAAAATCGAATTGTTTCGCGAATATTACGATCCGATTGTCTTTCAATACGCTTTTGGTTTAGATGAATCCTAAAGCGATCGCTTTTATTGCTATTGGTCTACTAATCAGAGCCAATTTTAATTACCCGTAAGTTGAAAATTGAAAAAACACTATGTCCAATCTTTCACGCCGTAAAGCGATCGCCATTAGTACAGCAAGTCTAGCAGGAATAGCTGCTACTGTCGCCCACAACACACCAGTCAAAGCTCAAACAGAACCATTATCTCAGCCTCCAGTCAATCCCGATGGTAGATTTGCCGAGGGAGTTGTACTAATTACAGGTGCTACTTCTGGTATTGGTGAAGCCACTGCTAGAGCCTTTGCAGCAGAAGGTGCTATTGTACATTTTTGTGGTCGTCGCGAACAATTAGGACAACAGGTAGCACAAAGCATTACCGATGCAGGAGGAAAAGCTACTTATCAAAAAGCTGATGTGCGAGTAGAAGATGAAGTAAAAGCTTTTGTTGATAGCTGCGTTCAACGCTACGGCAAAATTGACGTTGCTTTTAATAATGCGGGAATCGTTAACCCTCAAGCAGTTCCTCTCGCCGAACAATCTTTAGAAGATTGGCAAAACGTACTCCTAACTAACGCCACGGGTTATTTTCTGTCAATGAAATACGAGATTCCTCATCTTCTTAAAAACGAACCTTGGGGTAAATATGGTACTCGTGGCGTAATCGTCAATAATGCTTCAGTTTCCGCTCATATCGGTTTTCCTGGGATTAGTCCTTATAGTTCCAGCAAACACGCTGTTGTTGGTATGACTAAATGCGCTGCACTTGAATACGGCGAACAAGGAATTAGGATTAATTCTATTTCTCCTGGTGCGGTTAATACTCCCATGCGAAGACAAGCTTATGAAAATCAAGGTTTATCTCCCGATGAACCTCTACCCGCGCCACCCAATATTGTAAATCGTGCCAATACTCCCGAAGAAATGGCAGATATTGTCATGTTGCTGGCTTCTACAGATGTTTCCTATGTTTTAGGAACGGATATTGATGTAACAACAGGAATGTTGACAGGATTGTTAACAGTGTAATTATTGCTTTCAGGTATTTATGAATTACAAAAAAATATTCTTTCTTTCGGCGATCGCAATTCTACTATTTGTAAAACCTGTTATGGCTGACGAAAAACTAAACATAAATCCCTACTCCGTTACTCTTTCTGTTAAAAATATTGAAGATGTCACACAATGGTATAAATTCGTACTAAATTTTGAAACCCTTTCTGCAAAAGAATATCCAGAATTTGGTACTCGTTTGGTTTTCCTGCAAAATGGACAGTCTCGCGTCGAGCTAATAGAAGATGTTAATGCCAAACCTAATATCGAAAGACCAGAGCCCCCCGCACATACGGCGTATTTAGGTTTATCTCAATTTGCTTTTGAAGTCTCTGATATAGATGTTGCTCTAGAAAAAGTGACAAGCAAAGGAGCAAAAATTGTCTGGGAGCTTCAACGTTATCCAGATTTAGGTGTGGCTTTCTTTTTTCTGAGAGACCCCGAAGGGAATCTAATTCAATTTATTCAAAAAATAAATAGCTAAGCATTTGAAATTTTCATTGAAAATATCATGAAAGATAAAAAATCTCAAAATCCATTGAATGGTTACAAGCCAACTATCATCAGCTTCCAGTGGGACTACTTGAACCAGAAGATATTGCAAGAACTGTAGTTTTTCTGGCTTCCCCAGCAGCTCAATACATTACGAGTATAACTATCGATGTTGCAGCAGGGGCGAATGCTCGTTATACCGCATAAAAGATATAAGGCAAGAATTGACAAGACTGCGATCGCGTCAATCCTATTTGATTATCTCATAAGGAAGATTCACACACTTATCTCTACTAATCAAATTCTCAAAGGAAAAATAATCATGCAATACAAACTACTTGGAAAAAGTGGACTTAGAGTATCGGAACTCTGCCTGGGTACAATGACTTTTGGTGAAGATTGGGGTTGGGGTTCATCTCAAGAAGAAAGCAAAACTATTTACGAGACTTTCCGCGAAGCTGGCGGTAATTTTATTGACACTGCCAATATATACACCAATGGTACGAGTGAGAAGTTTCTCGGTGAGTTTATCGCTTCCGAAAGAGAGGCGGTAGTTCTAGCTACCAAGTATACGAATGGTTTAGGCGATGGTAATCCTAACGGTAGTGGCAATCAACGTAAAAGTATGGTGCAGTCGGTAGAAGGTAGTCTCAAACGCATGAATACTGACTATATCGATATCCTTTGGTTGCATACTTGGGATTTTATGACCCCAGCAGAGGAAGTAATGCGGGCTTTTGACGATTTAGTTAGGGCGGGTAAAGTACTATATATCGGGATTTCCGATGCCCCTGCTTGGGTTGTATCTCAATGCAATACCCTGGCTGAATTACGGGGATGGACGCAGTTTATTGGTTTACAAATCGAATACAGTCTAATTCAACGCACCCCAGAAAGAGAACTCTTACCAATGGCGCGTAGTTTAGATATTGGTGTGACTGCTTGGTCACCTTTAGCTAGCGGTTGGCTGACAGGTAAATATACCAATGGTAAAGATGATGGAGATGCGAAACGACTCGATAATGAAATGATGGAAGGGTTTGTGGAAAAAAGCGATCGCAACACAAAGATCGCGCAAACAGTAGATAAAATTGCCCAAGAAATAGGAAAAAGTTCTTCTCAAGTCGCTCTAGCATGGCTGTTGAGTAAAGGTGCAATACCCATCGTCGGTGCGAGAAAAGTCTCTCACGTTGAGGATAATCTCCAGTGCGTTGAGGTAAAATTATCTCCCGAACAAATACAGCAGTTAGAGGACGCAAGTCAAATCGAACTTGGCTTTCCTCACGATTTCTTTAAAGCCGATATGGTGCGAAATTTTGTTTACAACGGGACGTTTAACAAGATAGACAATCACCGCTACTCTCAATTAAACAACTAAGATTTCTTCAAATCGTCCGAAATCCGATTACGAAACTGTTTAAAAAAATAGATGGATCGTAGAGACGTAGCCCTAAAGGATTTGCTTCGCATCACATGCTACGTCTCTACAAGGTTTGACGATTCGAGGGATAAATATTCTATGTAAACAGGATTTGGTATCAAGTCAAGTTCGTAGTAAACTTTTTAAGGCTGAAAAACCATTTCTTAATAATGGCTTTAATCCTTGCTACAAACATAATCTACTGGCAGCTTTTTTAAATCCCACTAAAAAGATTCAAGAAGAAATAATTCGATCGATGTCTAACTTACCTGCTTTGAATACCGATACAATTTGGGCAATTCTCAACGAAGAATTAGATGATAA
Organism: Pleurocapsa sp. MO_226.B13; assembly: GCA_030064795.1. The sequence goes on from JASJEI010000253.1 coordinate 11,107, forward strand.
GACTGTCAACCAGTTAGTTTGGCATTATCTGGGCTATCGCTTTGATGAAACCAGCCAGACTTGGAATAACAGTGATGTTATTGACGATTGGGCGGAAAAATACCCCGAACCCCCCGATTTTATTGCCAATCGCCCTCCCACAGTCAAATTAACTCGTTCGATTCCCAAAGAAAACAAGCAGTTACTCAAAGAAAAACTGGGTTTTAAGGGCTACAAGCTAGGGGAATTTGGCCCCCGACAAACCCGTCGCGCAACCATGGCTAATTGGCTCTTAAGTTATATGGCAACTCAACCAGAGTAACTTATCAAATTTGCTTGTTGTCTGGGTTCAGTAGGATTGATTTTTCAAAGAAATATTTTTTGGGCATCAAGCGATCGCAATTTCTGTAATGTTGTTTCCATCGAGTTTTTGGTAGCACTATTAATAATTAAATCATGCCAATAAATTATGGTTGAAACGGCGTACCCTGATGAAAGCGAAGTACCCAACCGCTTACTGTTCGCGACCAGATAGAGCTTCTTCTGGCATATTCAATAACACCATCATACTCAACCGCACTGTTGTATGTAACCTGAGCAATATTCTCATCAAGCAGGCGAACCTTAAATTCTGGTAGCGGAAAGACAACATTTATTGTTTGTGGTTCTACTGCCAGGATATCTTGCTTCTGGTAGACTCGTCCAGAGCGTCCAAATTCCCAGAAATCATTAGCAATAACTTCGTTCATGCGCTCTCGATCGAAACGAGTTGCTTCGCACCACAATTGTTCCTCTAAACTTTCAAGGGTTTTTCGATCTTCGCAGCTAATTTCCATGACGTTCGTATCTGAAGACGAGTCGGGGAAGTGAATTTCTCGCTTAGTTTAGTTTAAGCCTGTTACATCTAATCTAATGTTTGCACCGAGAGATTCTCTTCTAGCTGGATCAATTCATCCCGATGGGCTGTTACCTCAACTAAATTGGGGCTATCTGTCTGGGAAACAACCTGCAATAGTATTTGTTCCCAACGTCCTGCTTTGCGCCAATAAAAGACACCAGCTATGGGAGCGAGCAACACCAACAACCAGAATAAGCCATTGACTTTTGGAAATAGCAAAAACAATACTAGAGCTAAACAAGAAAAACCCACTACCGCCAATACAGTCAGGAGTACGGCCAAAAATACACTGGGTTGCACAAAACCTTTGAAAGTAATCTTTTTCTGTTCTGGATCTACCGCAGTTATCTTGTAAGCTCTCGCTTCAAAGTATTCTTGTAATTTTTTTAGCAGCACATCTTCTGATTCTTCTGGAATGAGTCTAATTTGTTTGGTGCGGTCTTTTACCGAGGCGCGAATAAAGAAAAACAACCCAATCATCATTAATAGGGTTAAGAAAAAAGTTGAAGAAATAACTGGCAGATCCACTTTAGTTAAGTTTTATTTAAAATATTAATCTCTTTGAATATATATTATTTTGCCCTGACAGTTAAGCCAGTCAAGTCAACTCAATCACCTTTCGATTTGCTTTTGTATCTCTCTAGGTAGGTTTGCAAAAAAATTATAACCCGTTCTTTTTTCTACTAGATCTACTGAAACTAGATAATCTTGCCAGTCGGTATTATTGACTTCTTGAGTATTGGGTATCCAAATAGCAATAGTTTGGGCATTATCTAAAGTTGGCTGTTGTTCTGGTCGGTCTAAAATTAGAATCACTTTCCAGTTGTATTTTTGGACTGTAACTTTTTGGTTGGCGATCTTGTCTGCTACTTGACTCCCCCCAGCAACGATATAGAGTTCTTTGCCCCGATCGACCAAATTGCGACAATATTCCTCCAATTCTCGCCATACTTCACGATTATTAGCTGGTGCTTGAGGGATAATATTACTCATCAAAAAAGTAGCACTATTATCTTCCCCACGACGAGTACGATCGCCACTGGGAACTAGATGACCGCGATCGTAACCACTACCGCGATAGTCGTTGGGCCGAACCGCATAACAGTTTTCTGGTAACTCTGGATCGGGACGAAAATTATTGGAGCGTTCTACTTTACCAAGCCAACTGCGATCGAGTTGCCAACTAACCCAATTGGGTATGCCCGCATTGCAATTATAAGACAAAGCATATTCAGGACGTTCGATTAGATAGTTAGAGAGTTTATTGTTTGCCTGACTGGGATTACCGTATTTTAAATGTATGTTCTGAGAAACCTCATTAGAGCAACTTGTCAGTAACAAAATTACTATTAATGCGATCGCTAGAGAGACATTGGTAATAATCGACTTTAGTTTTACAGCCATATTATTGAGTCAGGTGGGCAAAAAGATCTATACTTACTTTCTCGATGCTAATTTGAGAAATTTGCCGATCTTACCTACTAATTCCTTTATTTAGACGATCGATAATTCGCCGATAGTTTCCAAACGTTTGTAGGTACTCAACTGCATAAAAGTATCAGAGAGCGTTTCGGCGATCGCAGGAGAAATCCAACCCATCTGCTTGAGTAATTGAATTGCTACTGCATATTTAGCTCGTTTGGCTCCATCTTTTACTTTAATCGCCAGTCCCATTCCCTGACCAATTCTACCCACACATTGGATACCTTCTGCTCCTGATTTACTCACTAATTCTCCCTCGCTCAGGCGCATTAACTCGGTATCAAAAGCTCCATCTCCCGAAATCATCCTCGGATGGTAAGTCATTGCTCTAGCTATACGCTCTAAGTCTAGACTGTTCCCTGCTGCTAACTGGGCATAAAGATGGGCCATCTGCTGTAGCTGCATCGAATAGGTAGGCATTCCACAATCATCGTGCGCGCCAATCAACTCATCTCCAGGCATTTCTAGTAGTTCTGATATTTTACTTAGGATTAGTTTTTGGGCGGGATTAGAACGGTGTAAATAGGTATTTAAGGGCCAATTACGATTTTTGCAGACAGCCAGGATCCCAGCGTGTTTTCCAGAACAATTGTGTTCTAAACGGTTAGTTTTCCCCGGGGGAATGGGACACTGTAGGTTACTGGGATCGATATCGGCACGCCAAAGTATATTAAATGCTTGTCGGGCTTGCTCGATTGTTCCTCGGTGAGAGCTACAAATAATTGCTAAATCGCGATCGCTCAAGTCATATTTTTGTAGCGTTCCTGTAGTTGTAACTGCCAATGCCTGAAAAGGTTTTAAAGCCGAACGAATAAATGCTGGTGTTTCCGAGTTTCCTGCTACTAGCAACACCCGTCCTCGACTATCGCAAACTGTTGCTTCTACTTGGTGGGATGATTCGACAATTCCTTCTCGGAGGAGATGGACTTCTAGTGGAGTGGCTTGAGTTCGTTTTCCCCTGGTCATTAGATATTAAATTTAAAAAAAAAATAATCGTGCTGAGTTTAGCTAAAAATCAGCCAAATCAGACTATTTAAAGCAATAATTCCGGCAAATAAGCCGTAGGTTTTGTGGAATCGACTGAGTATGGGGTCAATTTCATAGCTAGCAATTAGCCGATCGCGGTTTAACATCGTAGTGGGCTTGATCCAGGTTTGTCCGTCGTACCAGCCAGACTCTTCATAAAAAATGCGATCGCTTTTGAGGCGATCTCTGACATATTGCCAACCGAGATAAATTCGAGATAAAAATATTCCTGCCAAAATACAAATACCAATTAAGCTCGATAAAACACAATGCAGCCAATCATGTCTGGGGACAAAAACCGACATTGCTAAAGGAATTGCCAAAATTGCACTCCAAAAGCCAACCCAGGCTATTTTTCTACTATATTTGCCGACTGTCAGAGTTCCCCAATCAAAGAGCCAAGTTTCTTTTAATTGTTGGTATTCATAAATTGGTTGTTGTTCTTTTGGGACTGGGCAAAAGTTTACGGTTGATTTATTCATAGCGGATTTCACTGTTTCGGTCAGAAAATTCAATGCGCTCCGCGTGTCCCCAGAACGCTTCTAAATTATAGTATTCTCTCTCTTCGGGAAGAAAGGTATGAACGATTACGTCTTCATAGTCTTGAACTACCCACTCCCCTTCTCGTTTCCCTGAAACTCTTACAGGAACTCGATGATATTTTTCTTCAATTTTTTCTTCTATCGATTCGGCGATCGCTTTTAGTTGAGTTCTGGAAAATCCGGTAATAATTACAAAGTAATCAGCTAAATATGAAATGTCAGTTACCTTAAGCAACACGATATCCTGCGCTTTTTTATCTTCTGCTGCTTCGGCTATCTGTAAAGCTAATTCTTTACTATCTACCGCAATGGGATTTTGAGATTGTTGTTCTCTGACGATCGCTTGTTCCGATGATAATTTACTCATTCAAATACAATTTAAGGGTTTTACTTTAGCTCGATAGGCTTTATTTAAGGACAGTTTCTAGTTGAGTTTCAGTTATTTTCCCTGGCTTTGGCTAAAGCCCAATTTCTAGTCAAAATAGCGCGGGGATGAATAATTTTTTGTCGGTCTACTAAATATTTTAAAGAATAATCACTGGTTTGTTGTACACATTTGTAAAGATTTTCTTTGGCTATAGCCCTCAAGTTATTTAATTCCGTATTATCGCCCCGATTTGGTTCGAGAGCATCGGCAATGAATACGACACAGCTTAATTTACTCATTTCTGGCGTACCCAAAGTATGATTGCCAATAGCAGTCAAAATTTCTGGATCGTTAATGCCAAATTCTTGCTGTGCGACTACTGCACCTACCTCCGCATGAAGTAGATGGGGCGAACTCAGACATACTGCATCTACTGGTATTTTTGACTCTGTAGCCATTGTCAGTAATTTTTTCGCAGCAAAGAACTTTGCTAAATCGTGCATTAACCCTGCCTTTGCTGCTCGTTCCTCGTCCAGTTGATGGCAACGAGCTAAATCTATACAGGTTTGCTCTACGCCTAGTATGTGTTGCAGACGATGCTCGGAAACATTTTCTTTCAGCCAAGAGATAATGCGATCGCGCATATAAATTTATCTAGTTTAATAATTAAAAACCATCATAACGATTTCTCCGGCTATAAGCTTCAAGCTATTTAATTATTTATAGTATTTTCATTGTAACTCAAGTTGCTACTAATTGCCCAAATGATGTTTCCCTAGAGTAGTAGCAAAAATCGCTCTAGCTCGTTCAAAAAATATCTTAGCTTCTTCTATTTCCCCTTTTTGTTTGAGAGACTGTTCATAAAGTAAATCTTAAGAGGAGTATAACGTTAAACTTTGTTGGGTTACGGCGAATAGCCAATTAAAAGACTGATTCTAGAAAAATACTCGCCTAACCCAACCTAC
>JASJEI010000254.1 GCA_030064795.1 Pleurocapsa sp. MO_226.B13
TGAGGCCAACTTTATTCGCTTACAAAATGAGTTGATTAAGGGATTAGACTCGTTATTTGTCTTCGTAGAGCATCCCGAGGTGGAAGCCACCAATAATCGCAGTGAGCGAAATGTTCGTCGTGAAGCAGAAATTCGCAAGGGTGGAAGAACTAGCAAAAGCGATCGTGGTGCCAAGCGACGTAGTATCATTATGACCGTGCTGGCTACCTTAAATACTCGCTTCCCCAAATTCACCCTCGACCATTTGCTCTCAGAAGTTAAGCGTTGGATGAATGAGGGTTGTTCACTATTTCATTTAGAGCTGGAAGGACTGAAGAAAGCTAACGCACCCCCAGTTACCTAAAATACTCTCACTAGTTTTACCCCTAGACTTGAAGACAAACTGTCTTCAAGCTCGTCATCAACGAAAATAGACACCTACTTATAAATACTTAATTATCAATAATCTTGACTCAATCTGCCCAAAAAATACAACAATTTAGAAGCAAAGCCTATCAACTATTAGGAGGGGCTAAAGATGCTACCTTTGATTTAATGGATGCGGTTCTGGTCACCCGAAACATTTATTCTTTTGCGGAATTATCACTCTCCCCAGTGTTCCGACGAAAGTGGCCGAGTCTCTATGAAGCCCTGGATGATTGTCGCCCGAATCGTCAGAAGTTAATGAAACTCTATCTTAGAGAAATCCCCACCAACTTACAAAGGCCAATCATAGCAGGAGACCATACTCCTTGGCCGAGAACCGAAGCACCAACCCTTAAGGATAGAACTTATGAACATGGGGCAAAAGTGATTTCGGGTAAACCGATTACTCTCGGTCATGGTTATAGTACCGTAGCTTGGATTCCTGAAGAAAAGGGAAGTTGGGCACTACCTTTAAGGCATGAAAGAATCACTTCTTTTGAAACCCCTATTAGCAAAGCAGCTTTTCAGCTTAGACAAGTATGCAAACATCTAAAACAAAGACCGATTAGTTTATGGGATAGTGAGTACGGTTGTGCCAAGTTTGTCCAACTGACAGCAGAGCTCAATGCAGATAAATTAATGCGTTTACGTCCCAATCGTTGTGTTTTTGGTGCGCCTCCCCCCTATCCAGGAACAGGAAGACCAGCCAAACATGGTCATAAAATGAAGTTATCTGACCCCACAACCTGGGGTCTTCCTGTTGAATCAATTGAAATTGATGACCCAACTTGGGGAGTCATAGAAATTCAACGATGGAGTCAGTTTCATTTTTACCATTCCGCTGACCATCCTATGGAAATTATTCGGATTCAACGCCAAGGAAAAGGACTCTCGAAAAAGGCAGCCAAGCCGATGTGGTTAGCTTGGATTGGCTTGGAAAAACTCTCTCTTGAATCCCTATGGCAGCATTACTTAAGACGCTTTGCTATTGAACATTGGAACCGATTTCTTAAACAAAGATTACATTGGACAAAAGCTAAATTGGGAACCACAGAAAAGGGGCAGCGATGGAGTGATTTGATGCCCCTTTTAACGTGGCAATTATGGTTGGCTCGTGAGATTATAGAAGATAACCCACTTCCTTGGCAAAAGCCTCAACCAAAAGAGAAATTAACCCCTGGAAGGGTTTCCCAGAGCATACCTGGAGTTTTAGTCGCGATTGGCACTCCTGCTAAATCGCCAAAACCTCGCGGAAAGTCTCCTGGTTGGGAAACAGATAAAAAAAGGAAGAAAAAAACCCGTTATCCAGTAGTTAAAAAGACAGTAACTCGAAAGAAAAAAGGGGAAAAAGAACAAAAAGAAGCCGCTTAAAACAAATATTTAAACTATCACCATTATTCTGAGCTTTGTTGACAAGCTGAGTAAAATTCTCATGCGTCCCAGTATTTGAACTGTACCGTTTAGTTTGGTGGTAGGGGGAGTTAGTCTAAACTCCAGTCCTAAAGAGAAGGAAATTTTCGAGCTTTATGCGAGAGGACTTTCTCTGACCGACATTATGCAAGAGTTAGAGATTTCTAAATCTACAATCAATACGCATATGGAATCCATTAGGGCTAAGTTTGAAGTCACTTCTAACCGAGAAATCATCACCAAGTATCAAATCAATCGCTTGAAACCTCGTCTCAAAGGTCAGTAACAACACATTAACATCAACCTAGCAGCTAGATCGCAAGTATTGTATTGCAGCCGTCTTTGGGTATCTTCAATTAGCCTATTTAGCCAAATTAACTGTTCGATTGAGATCTGCTCTAACTCTTGACGTAGGAAATAAAGCCGTTTGACATTACCAATTCCAGCCAACTTAGCAATATCCTTATCATTTAGATTTTGTTTCAGGGCGATCGCCGTCTGCAATAATAGATTAAATTGGGTTCTCAAACTAGCCAAAACCACCTTATCTGGTACATGACTCTTCAACTTGGTCAGATAAGCAGGAATTTCTCCCCGTCTTTTGTGAAGAATCATCTCTTTTAGCTCGATTGCCGTAGCATATTCGGAGGGAATGACCTGCCGAACTAAATCTAAGGTGGGGTTGGTGGACAGCAGAGCCACGGTTGACAGTCCGGAACGTAACATGGGGAAATTGTTATTGAGAGCCAATCTGAGGTATTCTTTTACTTCAAAACTTAGATTCAAGCCCAATTGTCCTGCATAAAAGTCAATACCTCGCTCGATCTCTTTTTTGTGACAATTACTAGGTAAGTCTGCATGGCTGACTAGATAGGGTTTTAGTGCCTGACCGACTTTGGTACGATTGTCCCAACTCTGGCTGACGATCAACAAGAGATTTGGAGATTTGACCAAGCGGGGAATTAATTTCAAATCCAACTTCAAATCCCGTTGGCTTGTCTCTAGTAAAGTAGCGGTACGAGGGGAAATTAAATTACGGTTCAAACATTCAAGATCAGCCTGTTGGGGTTCAGATGAGGTGTGATATTTATTTAATTCATGGCTTTTTAAAATGTACTTAATTTGTTCTTGAATTAGGGTTTTATCGTTCCCTGTGAATAAGAAAATCATAGTTTTTTAAATATTGAAACTACAAGTAGCCAGTTCTAGAACAGTTTCTAGAACTGGAGTTAACACCGAATCAAGTCCTCATGTTAATTGGAGTCGGGTTGATTGTTTTGGGGATAGGACGAGTAGGGCAAGTTGGTCTGAGGACTTAGAGGCATTTGATACCTGACCTTACCAGTATTGCCAGGTTGGTATTGGGTTGGTTGTCCGTTAGGCATATTGGGCAGATTATTGGTATTAACTGCAAATTGCTCGGACTGTACCCCACTTGGGGTAACATTTTGAGTGGCATAGCGAGCCGTCACTCGATCGTTAACCTGTTCGTAGTTGGCTGGTTGAGTAAGCAAGTGCTGGTAATTATTGAATTGCGCTCGCTCTCCCGCTCGCTCGTCCATCTGATATTGAGACTGGGGTTGTGGTTGATATTGGATTTGAGGCTGAGACTGGGGCTGAGGCTGAACTTCAGTCTGACTGGTGGGGTCATAATCACCCTCGTTAACATCCATAGGTTGCCAGACCGTAGCAGCTTCGTACAAAGCCAAACGACAATTGATGATGGCATTTGAGCCTGATCCGAGCTTATTAGCAGCAGGAATAATTATACTCAATACTCGGTCGGCATTTAACGTTAGGCTCTTAGCGGTGTCCTTCATAGCCATTATGCCGATCAGGTAGTCGATTAAGGCAACTAGTATTCGTTGGGGATAAAATCCCTTGTCCGTCACTCTTTGCAAGATATTATTGATGCTGAAATAGTCAAGAGCGTTAAATGCGATTAACAGGCTTTGAATCTCAACTTCAGGAACTTGAGGACAGAGATCTTCAACCGTAACTCGATCGCTTAGCGTACCCAACGTTTGCAAACACTGTCTGAGCGAACCTTTATTATATTCATAAATTCGGTGAGCCTCTGGTTCGGTCAGGGGGATTTGTTCGCGATCGGCAACGTTGAGTAGATACCCCGTTACCAGATCTCTATCCACAGTTTGAAAACGAAGAATTCTCGACCTAGACCTAATGGTTTCTAATAGCTTTTCTTCTTCAGTGGTACAGAGTAAGAAGATCGTGTCTTGGGGTGGGTCTTCTAAGAGTTTGAGCATGGCATTTTGTGCCGACTTACTCATTTGATGGCACTCGTCCACAATCAAGACTCGGTACTTTGACCCAATCGCGTGAAGCTGGCATCTTTCAATGATCTCTCGGACATCATCAACTCCGTTTTTATCGGCTCCGTTAATCTCGGTAATTGCTAGATGCCGATCTTGGAGGTGACTCTGACAACTATCACACTGATTACAGGGTTCGATTCCCTGATGATTGGTACAGTTTAAAGCTCTAGCCATGATTCTAGCTAGAGTAGTCTTGCCAGAACCAGAAGCTCCAACCAGTAGAAAAGTAGTCTGTAACTCTGGTTGAGCCAAGCTAGCCTTAGCAATCTCTACGGCTACAGACTGTCCTACAACTTGGTCGAATCGGAGCGGACGATACTTAATTGGTAAGTTCATAAATCGATCGTTAAAATTCTACGCACCCAGACCTGAAAATAGCCCCGAAGCCGCGAAACCGCGAAGCCCAAAGTTTTAAAAGATCTGAGTGTTTTTTATCTATTTCCCTAGTCCGACAGGACTAATCTTGGACCACTAACTGAGTCAAGCAGTACATCGTATTGTCATCCCGAATCAAAATATGATTGGTTGGCTCATCTTCTCCCTCATCGGGTTCCAAATCCAGTTTGAACATGACCGTCTCCGACTCAACTGAAGCGATCGCCTTGAGCAAGTAGTCGATGTATAAATTTAGCTTGATGGTCTCATTCGAGTTATTGCGTAAGTAGACATTTTCCGCACCACTACCAGTTTCAGTAGACTGTATTAGCTGGCAAGTTTCTCCTTCAATTTTAAATTCCACCTCTGAAGACATTACTTGATGCCTTTTCAAAGCGTCGAGCAAATCGCTTTTATTGAATTCTATTTCTACATCATTCCCCTCAACTGACTGCTTAATCTTTTCTAAGTCTGGATATCTTCCTTTGAGAGTTTGAATATTGCACCGCACGTTCGCCCAATCAAACCTGACCGAGCGTTCGGCTACCGATAGGGTAAAATCCTCGGCATAACTGGCGATAAAAGTAGCTGCTTTCTTGGGCAAAACTATAGTGACATCTTCTATACCGTTGAGGTCATTGGTTAAGATCGACTCTACAGTCATAGTCACTGTCCCCATACCAGGTTCGGATATTCCCGTTAAGGTTAGCTGTAGCTTCTTTGAGTCTACATCTTCTACTTCATCTGGATCTGCTGGCTTAATTTGCAGACATACCCCACTGGTAATTTCCTTGGTGTCGTTGTTGAGAAAGGGTACAATCTTGTCCAAAGCCTGTTTGAATTTTGCCGCTTCGATCTTAGCCAAGGGACTGTACTCTGAAGTATCTAGGGGTATTACATCTTTGTAGGTGACTAAACTGTGTTGGTAAGTCCCTTTTTGATTGGAAATAGTAACCCGTTCCTCACTCAAGGTCAACTTTTGATTGGAGCCATCCAAATTACTAGCCAGGTTTTTGAGCTGTCTACAACTTACTTGTATCGGCATCGACGAAAAAGCTTTATTAGCCTTATGTCTAATCTCGACTCCTATATCTCCTCCAATACTAAAGATACTTTGAGCATTACCCACTTCAATCTTTAACCGATCCAAACCCTGCTTGTTACTGCTGACTGCTGCATTGAGCAAGTTCAAGTTTTCGGTCAGCACTTTTGGTTTGATGGTTAAGGTGCATCCGTTGGCTTTAGCTTTAGTAGTAGTTTTGTTAGTGGTAGTCTTAGTTCTGGGCATAATCTATTGATTCTATAACGTTTTATCGTTATTTTTAAGGCGTTAGCCGTCTTAGAAGTTCTCAGTTTTCAGTCTGGTTAAGAAAAGCTTTACCCGACACAAAACCTGCCACACTTCCCACTTGGGGCTGTGTTCGCTTAACTGGGGTTGTCTCAATAGATAGGCTGGATGATAAGTCACCCAGACTGGATACTCGAAATATTGATGTCGAACTCGCATCAGTTTTTCAAACTTACCCGAACTATTAAGAATGGCTTTAGCTGCCACCTGACCCAAACATAAAATCGCTTTGGGTTTAACTAAGGCAATTTCGCTTTGTAAGAATCCCCAACAACTGCGACACTCTACCTTAGTAGGAGTGCGGTTATTAGGGGGACGACAGCGGACTACGTTAGTTATGTACGTTGAATCTAACCCTACCGAATCCAGCATTATCTTGAGTAAAGCCCCTGATTCTCCCACAAATGCCAGACCCTCTTCATCCTCATTCTTTCCCGGTCCTTCACCAACAATCAGTAGCTCGGCATCTTGCTTACCACGACCAGACACCACCTGGGTACGGGATTGGTGTAGACTGCAAGCACGACAGTTAGTAGTGTATTGCGACAATTCCTGCCAAGAGTGACACGCCAGATTGGGATTGAATTCCAAACTCCCAGAGTCTTCTTCTAGTAACGATTTCAACCTAAATTTAGCCATAAAAAATTAACCATAGTAATTACTTGGTTAATTTATGCCGTTAGGCAATAAGTCTGATAATTAAGTCCAGACTTAGATGACGAATGGGTAATACCCACATACCCGCAAATTTGGTTAAACTATAGAAGTACTTGTAGATTACAATTTCAGTCATGTCTTCTGATAGTCCGATAATCGACTCTAAATTTAGACAAATCAAACATTTATCTCGCGCCGATAATCGAGGGCGATTAACAGTAGGAGCAGTGGCTAAAGAGAAAAGTTACCGAATCATGATTAATGAATCGGGTCAGATTCTTTTAGATCCTATTGTTACCATGCCATCCAAGGAACTTTGGCTGTGGCACAATCAATCTGCTCAAGAGTCCCTAAAACGTGGATTACAAGAAGCTGAATCAGGTAATCTCTACGATTTAGGTTCTTTTGCTGAATATGCAGAATTAGATCCTGATGAGTAAAAATGGAGTTTAAACTTAGGTTTACTGGTGAAGCTAAAAAATCATTATCTAGTTTAGAAAAGTCCGATCCCAAGAAGTACAAGAAAGTTTTAAAAACTTTGGGGTTAATGCAAGTCAATCTTCGTCATCCCAGTTTAAACACTCACAAGTATGAAAGTATTTCTGGTCCGAATAATGAGTCGGTTTTTGAAGCTTATGTGGAGAACAAAACCCCTGCTGCTTTTCGTGTCTTTTGGTATTATGGTCCAAATCGCAATGAATTAACCATAATAGCTATCTTACCTCATCCTTAGCTGAATCTATTTTCTAATCGCTCTTTTTTTCTATTCACTTCTGGATTCAATATAGGACTAAAGTACGACCCAGTTTGGTAGCGATCGCGAGGGTTGAAACTATTAGCCAAATCTAAACTGTGGATTGTAACTTTTAAGATTATACGGAAATTCATGAGCCAAACACAAGACCCTAGCTTAAAAGTGAGGGTTTACAATATCGCTCATCAAAATTTTGACGGTTATCAAGACCTGGGTAATTGCGTCTTATCTCAGTTAATTCCCGACGCAGTAGAGCGAACGATCGCAGTTAAGATCGATGACGACCTGTTACGGGCTACTAAGGATAAAGACTATAATATCCAAGCCTATTTCTCCCAGTTGGACAATCTTAACTTGGGTAACTGTACCGAAGTTTTGTTAGCCTCTGGCGGTACGGTTTACCTGAGCGAACCAGAGGTGGTCGCCCAAGTTCGCGATCGCTTCTTTGCCAATCAACCAGACCACTGCTGTCGTTATGGTTCCTTGTTGATGTCTAGTTGCAAAGAAGGGATAGCCAGTTTAGACCGACCGATTACCGTCAAAATAGTTGATTTCGAGCATGAAAACGAGATGGAACGCAAGGTGGCAAAAGACCTACGGGTAGGAGATTGCCACGGCAAGATTTCTTTTCGTCTAGCCAAGATGATTGGTGGAAAACCCGATACTCCCTTTCAATTCCGCCTGGCTAATTTCAGTGGGAACAGCCCTTTACCAGCATTTATTGCCAAAGGGACGATGGCAATAGATGAAAGGCGCACCTCTAATCGGGGATACGACCTGGTACTCGACCGCAGCTCGATCAAGGGCTGGGCTAAAAACACGGGGCCGATGAAGGTATCTCAAACCAACAACCAGTGGCGGTTGACTCCTAAAGCCAATCTCAGCCAGCAGCAACTCGCTGACTGGGGCTATCTGCCTCAAATCTTACACGCTCGGGGAGTCAACCACCAAATCGACCCTAATGACCAGAGTTATGTCCTCAACAACCCCAACAAACAAGCTTTAGATGTCCTAGCTCACGCCTACGACTGGGGAAGCGATCGCCTAGCCTGTGGTCTGTACCAACTGCCCGAACTGGTTATGGGCAATAACTCCAATGCCGAACTCATAGACTATAAAAACTCCTGGCAGTTGATGCAGTGGTATTCTCCCCAGGCGATCGAACGAGATCTCGTGCCGACTACCCTAGCCGAAGCCGAATATCTCAAGTCAGTACAGAATGACTATCGACTTTTGGCTAAATACCTGGTAGCCAATCACGATAAAAAGCAGGAGTTAAAAAACTTGGATGAAGAACCAGAGGTCGAAGCGGAATCCGACAAAAATGAATTCGGTCTTATTGAGGTACTCCGTGCCGATACTAGGGGAGAACTGGCCAATCACCCCAAAATCGTCTCTTTTTGTCGCGACCAGCTCCGCCAACGCTGGCTAGAACTAGCTACTAAAGGAGCTAATACCCTCGAATCGGCAATGGCTCAACCTGCCGACCTCAAGCCAGGTACGGTAGTCGCTTCCCATCTAGTTAACGGCACTGAAGTCATCGTTACTCGTTATCCCATCATTAATAAAGATAACATTCGTCGTTACGTGGTCGATAACGAGCAGGCCCCAGAATTGATGGACACCAACGGTTGTGTCTTTATCAATCCCGATGATGCCATGAAATATCATCAGTGCGACTTTGATGGCGACCAGTTAGTTTGTACTCCCACCGACCTGTTACCGACGATTGCTACCGAAACCCGCACGGCCCTAGCTCAGTATGACATGGAGGGCAACGACCTCAACCGCGATTTCAATCCCGTAGTCAAGAAAGAGAAAAAAGCCTACCCTCAATCCGACCTCAAACGGACGGCTCTAGCAGTTAGGCTCAATTCTATCGGTCGTATAGCCAATGCGATCGGTCGGGTTAACTGCGCCCAACCCAATCCCCAAGCCGATCCTCAAGACCGGAAATACTTCTTAAAGTTCAAGCGACAATTGCTGGATGTCTTGTTTGACTCATTACAGGTTGAGGTGGACAGTCCCAAATCTTCGACTCGTTACACCGACTATTATCCAGACTTAAATAGGCGACTGGAAAGTCCGGCATTCAAGTTACCCTTCTTTGATTTCAAACAGGACGAGCGGGTATTTAGCTCTGCCCCCATGCCCGTAGCTCAAAATGGTTCGGTAGTTGACATTTTACCCAGTAAAATCAATCAGATTTGGTCGAGCTGCGAACTGAAAGAAATGCCCGCCAGCCAGTACAGTTTTCTCCTGACCAATCGGGATAACGCCATTGGTGAAGTATCTAGAACCGCAGTTAACCAATTAGCAGGGAATATTTTACAGCAGTACAACGATACGGTCAAAACTACCATTCGAGAAAAAAATCCTGACTCCAAACAGGTCAAGGAGCGATTTGCTCGCACTTATAGCAAGATTAAAGAGCAGATTATGACCGCCCAGCTAAGTGCCGTTGCCAAAGATGAACTGGCTGCAACTCTGTGGCAAAAGCAGCACACAGATGGTTCGGAAACCTCCTGCCGTCGCAAATGTTTGGAGATTTGCCGTCATTTTGACCCCAGCATCTATACCTATCGCCAGGAACGACACCAGTATCAGCGAGACTTAATTAAAGACCAGCCAGCCTATATCGTGGAAGCTCCTTTTGAATCGAGTCTTTTTGCCAATCAGGGTCCAAAGTCCAATTCCAAATTGTCAGCTGATTCTTGAGTCAAAATTCGCGATTAGTATTCGCGAATCATTTTGCTGTTTGTCCAAAGTCCAATCATACGCCATATATACGAAAATAAATCTAGATAGTTGAAAACTAATTTTTTTTGATGCCTACATATTCAGGAATATCCAGTGAAGCTTTTAGACATCCCTTAGACCGTCAAGCAGAAGAATCATTACGAAGTCTTCCTGGCTTTCAGCTTCTAGCCAACAGATTTGTCGAATACTTTTATGAACGTCCTCAAAATATTTATTGGCTCGGTAATAGCATTCAAGCTGGGGTGAGACAATATTCTACTCTTTATGGTATTTTTCGCGAATGTGTGCGAGATTTAGATGTCTATCCCGAACCCAATTTATATGTGTCACAAAATCCTTATGCTAATAGTCATGCTTTAGGACGGGATCGACCTTATATTGTAGTCAATACGGAAATACTGGAATTAATGGCAGAAGCCGAACTTCGCACTCTCCTGGCTCATGAATTAGGGCATATTAAATGTGACCACACTATCTTAATTCAGATGGCAATTTGGACCATGGGGGCTGCCTCGATGCTGGGTGAGTTAACTCTTGGTTTAGGCAATTTAATTAGTAGTGGTGTGATTTTGGCTTTTTATGAATGGCGCCGAAAAGCAGAACTCTCAGCAGATCGCGCGGCTATGCTAGTCATAGATGACCTGGAGACAGTGATGCAAACCATGATGAAACTGGCTGGAGGGAGTAAAAGATATGCCCACGAATGTAATCTGGCAGAATTTCGACAACAGGCCCAAAATTACCAAGAATTAGACCAAGATAGCTTGAATCAAATCTATAAGTTCCTCATCTACAATGGCGGTAACGGTAGTTTTTTAACTCATCCTTTTGCCGTGGAGCGTTTGAGTTACCTAGAAGAGTGGGCCAACTCCGCAGAATATCAACAAATTAAACAAGGAAATTATCTGCGAGTCGGTCAAAGAGGCTCGGTTGATGTTAAAGCTGAAGACAATCAGGTAGAAGTAGATAATTTACAAAGACAAATAGAAGAATTACAACAAGAGATCGAGCGGATTAAAAACCAGAAAAGGGAACAAGATTGACACTCTACCGGGTAATGTTGAAAAATTGTCCAGAACGCTATTGGTAATGCAGTAGTTTTTATGTAATGTTATTGTCTATAGTGTTCGACTAATTTTTTGCAACACTGCCACAAATGCCGCCATGATCTTGCCGGTGAGCTAAAAGCAATCAGAGAAACTACGATGATGGCAATATTTCAATGTTCTCCGGACCTCGGCTCTAGTCCTCTGGAGCCAAGCTTTCTGGGATTAATCATGCAGTATTGGCGGGAAAGTAACAATAAAAAGTGACAACATATTAAACAGATCGCAGATGACCAGGGAAGTCCGCTATGGTGAATACCAGTGAACCGTCGTTGACGTCTCATCTACGTTATGAAACAGTTGTCTGAGCTTGAAAATCGCTGGCAGTTCTGGATAGATCGGGGGGGAACCTTTACGGATGTGGTGGCCCAACGGCCCGATGGTAGCCAGGTGCTCCGCAAGTTACTCTCTGAAAATCCTGAACGATATACGGATGCAGCCTTACAAGGCATTCGAGAGCTTTTGGGAGTTGAGGCGGAAGCGCCCATCCCCACCGACCAGATTGGGGTGGTAAAGATGGGCACCACGGTGGCCACCAATGCACTGCTAGAGCGGAAGGGGGATCGCACCGCCCTGGTCATTACCCAGGGCTTCCGGGATGCGCTACGCATCGGCTACCAAAACCGCCCTGATATTTTTGCCCGTCAAATTATCTTGCCAGAGATGCTCTATGAGCGGGTGATTGAGGTGGAGGAACGCTACAGCGCGCAGGGGGAAGAACTGTTGCCGGTGCAGATGCAAACGCTCGTCCCTCAGTTGCAACAGGCCTATGATGCGGGCATTCGAGCCTGTGCCATCGTGCTGATGCATGGCTACCGCTACCCTGACCATGAGCGCCAAATTGCCGCCGTGGCCAAGGAAATGGGCCTCACTCAGATTTCTATTTCCCATGAGGTCAGCCCCCTGATGAAGTTGGTCAGTCGGGGAGACACTGCCATGGTGGATGCCTATTTATCGCCGATATTGAAGCGCTATATTAACCGGGTGGCGCTAGAATTGGGGGCAGGGGAAATAGATTATGCGGTGGTAAATCAGGAGACACCTCGGTTGATGTTTATGCAGTCCAATGGGGGACTGACGGATGCTCACCTGTTTCGGGGGAAAGACAGTATTCTTTCTGGGCCAGCCGGAGGCGTTGTCGGGGTTGTTCAAACCTGTGCGATCGCCGGAATTCATAAGATTATCGGCTTCGACATGGGAGGCACCTCCACAGATGTCTCCCATTACAACGGTGAGTATGAACGGGTGTTTGAGTCAGAAGTGGCCGGTGTCCGGATCAAGTCACCGATGATGGCAATTCACACAGTGGCCGCTGGCGGCGGGTCGATTTTGTTCTTTGAAAATGGTCGGTATCGGGTGGGTCCAGACTCTGCTGGTGCTAATCCGGGGCCTGCCTGCTACCGCAGAGGCGGTCCGCTGACCGTCACGGACTGTAATGTCATGCTGGGCAAGATCCAGCCCGACTTCTTTCCCCAGGTGTTTGGCTCAGAGGGCACGCAGCCCTTGGATGTTGAGGTGGTTCAGCAGCGGTTTGCGACGCTCGCAGCGCAGATCCAGCACTCCACGGCGGATGCGCGCTCGCCCGAACAAGTGGCGGCCGGATTTCTGGCCATTGCCATTGAGAACATGGCCAACGCCATCAAAAAGATCTCGGTGCAGCAGGGGCATGATGTTTCGGAATACACGCTGTCATGCTTTGGCTCTGCCGCAGGGCAACATGCCTGTTTGATTGCGGATGCGCTGGGGATGCGACAAATTTTTATCCACCCGTTGGCGGGGGTTTTGTCGGCCTATGGGATAGGCTTGGCAGATCTGCGGGCACTGCGGCAAACGGCGGTAGAAATGTCCCTGGAGGCCAGCCTGATCCCCGAACTAGAACAGAAGTTGGAGGTGATTGCCACCACGGCTATCACTGAGGTGAAGCGTCAGCACGTCTCCGACGACCGAATCATTTCCCTGCCCAAGGTTCATCTGCGCTACGAGGGCACCGACTCTCCCCTCATAGTCGCCTTTGGGGGGTTAGCCACAATGGTGTCCCAGTTTGAGCGGGAACACGATCGGCGCTATGGCTTCACCATGCCAGACAAGACGATTATTGTAGAGGCCGTTTCTGTTGAAGTGGTGGGCAAGATGCCGGTGCCAACAGAACCCGTTTGTGGTCAATCTCGGCAACAGCCTCCCACCCCAGTCACCACCGTACAAATGTTTACGGACAATGCCTATCACTCAGCCCCGTTATTCCAGCGAAACAAGCTACAGGCTGGGGATCAGATCGCCGGACCAGCTATTATCGTGGAAGCGACCGGCACCAATGTTGTGGAGCCGGGCTGGCTGGCAGCAGTGACCGCTCGCCAGCACTTGCTGTTCAAAAAAGAAGACGAAGCTGGCGCAGCGACCCCGAGTATGACTACCCCCGAATCTACAGCGATTGGAGAGGGGGCGCCCTTGCCATCCCCCGCATTGCCCCAGCAGACCCTGGCACTAGATCAACCCGACCCCGTGATGTTGGAGATTTTCAACAACTTGTTCATGGCGGTCGCCGAACAAATGGGATTTATCCTGCAAAAGACCAGCTACTCGGTCAACATCAAAGAGCGGTTAGACTTTTCCTGCGCCATTTTTGAACAGCAGGGACAACTTGTCGCCAACGCACCCCACATTCCCGTTCACTTGGGTTCCATGAGCGAGAGTGTGCAAAGCTTGATTGCCGCTAAAGGAGACCAGCTCAAACCGGGTGACGTGTACTTACTAAATAATCCCTACAACGGGGGCACCCACCTGCCAGATGTCACTGCGATCACCCCCGTTTTCCCTCAGTCCTCAGCGGGGCAGAACGCTGGCACCCGACCGGCTCCTCTATTTTATGTCGCCTCCAGAGGACACCACGCCGACATCGGTGGTATTACCCCAGGCTCTATGCCGCCCAACAGCAACAAGGTGGATGAAGAAGGGGTCTTGATCGACAACTTCCAACTGGTGGATCGGGGACATTTTCGGGAACAGGAACTCTTGGAACTGCTAACCAAGAGCGCTTATCCCGTGCGCAACCCAACCCAGAATATTGCTGATTTTCAAGCGCAAATTGCCGCCAATGAAAAAGGCGTTCAGGAACTGTACAAGATGGTGAAGCACTATGGCCTATCCACCGTCCAGGCATATATGCAGCATGTGCAGGACAACGCCGAAGAATCAGTGCGACGAGTGATTGACGTGCTCAAGCCAGGCCAGTTTACCTATGAAATGGATGAGGGGTGTCAGATCCAGGTTGCCATCAGTATCGATCGCGCCCGTCGGCGTGCCTGCATTGACTTTTCCGGCACCTCGCCCCAGCAGGTCACTAACTACAATGCGCCGACTGCTATCTGCAAGGCGGTGGTGCTCTACGTGTTTCGCACCTTAGTCGAGGATAGAATTCCGCTAAATGCTGGCTGCCTGAAACCGTTAGACATTGTCATCCCGCCAGGCTCCATGCTCGCCCCCCATTATCCGGCGGCGGTGGTGGCGGGTAATGTGGAAACGTCTCAGGCGATCGCCGATGCTCTTTATGGCGCGCTCGGGGTGATGGCGGCCTCCCAAGGGACGATGAACAATTTCACCTTTGGCAGCGATCGCTAGGTGATTTCCGAGAAAGAGAGTCCCCAATGGTAAAATAATCTCAGTTCAACAACTAAAAAATGCCTTTAACCCAATCGGCGAGCGAAGATTTACGTTTAGCTGCCAGAAAAATGAAGCTTGTGGAACGTCGGGCTTTTTTTGCCGATATGTGTCTTAAATATTGTCAAGGAAGTGCCAGAAAAGCTGAAAGAGTATTTGGTTGGAGAAGAACAAGTATTGAATTAGGATTAAAAGAAAAACAGAGCGGAATAGTTTGTCTAGGGGCTCAATCAGTATGTAGTGGTCGAAAAAAATGGGAAGATATCGAACCCTTGGCAGCTCAATCTTTACGAGAAATAGCAGAAAAATACTGCCAACAAAATCCAACATTTAATAATCCCATTGCTTATACTAGACTTACCGCAGCGGAGGCGATTAAACAATTAAAAGAAATGGGATATGAGAAGAATCAACTTCCTTCTCCCAGTACAATGGCAGTAGTTTTAAATAGAATGGGATATCGGTTAAGAAAAGTCCTCAAAGCTAAACCGAAAAAAAAATCCCAGAAACTGATGCGATTTTCAAAAATTTAACTAAAAAAGATCAGAAAAAAAACGAGAAAGTTAAATGTTTAAGCATGGACTGTAAGGCAACTGTAGAGTTAGGAGAATATTCTCGTGGAGGAGCAACCAGAGGAAATAATAAAGCTATGGACCACGATTTCGGAGTCAAAGAAAAATACATTCCGTGTGGAATTCTTGATGAGGATTTGGGGCAACTTTATATTAACTTTGGTAGTTCTTATAAAACCAGTGATTTTATGGTAGATAGTCTCTGGCAATGGTGGTCAACTCTAACCCAAGGGGAAAAGAAAGAAATAGAAACTATTCAAATAAAAATGGATAATGGCTCTGAAAATAGTGGAGTAAGAACTCAATTTTTAAAGAGAATGGTAGAGTTTGCTGACGAAACTAAAAAATCACTTCAACTACTTTACTATCCCCCTTATCATAGTAAATATAATCCTATAGAGCGGTGTTGGGGAATTTTAGAACAACATTGGAATGGAACTCTCTTAAAGGATGTTAAAACTATGTTGTCTTGGGCAGCTAGTATGACTTGTAAGAAATTAAACCCCATAATTAATCTCTCTCAAAAAGTCTATAAAAAAGGAATTAGTTTAACGAAAAAAGAGATGAAAGTAATTGAAAAATGTTTAGAACGCCATCCTAATTTACCTAAATGGGATATATTTATTCGACCTAGTTGTAGATAGCCCGCCACAATTTTTTACTCGTATTTATCCAGTATTATTTAATTACTAATTGTTGCGATATAGAGTAGAGATTTTTACTTTCTTGGTTCTCGAGCGCTGTTTTCACTTTTAGCTCAGGCGAAGCTGTGGCGCGAAGCGATCGCCACTCGATATTTGGCACAAGATTTCCAGCCCTCAGTTATTGGTAACAAGTTAAGCTTGAAAGCAAGGTGTCAAGGGTGATTTAGAAGAAGATTGAAAGAAAAACTGGTCAGAACCTCGTTGTTGATCTGGAAAGGGAGCAACTATTAGCCTTTGG
>JASJEI010000255.1 GCA_030064795.1 Pleurocapsa sp. MO_226.B13
AAAGGCGTTTACGACGCGAAGCTAGTCCTTTAGGATACCCGTCGCCTTGGGTGCGAAGGCGTTTATCCTCGAATTAGGGCAAAGAGAGTTGTTTGTTTGGCGTTGTTCAGTTGAATCTAATGCCTTATTTTAGCTGAAACAATCCACTAGTGGCGTGTCAAGCTTAATTTGAGGGATTAGATTTGTCTCGCGCAAAGGCGTTTATCCCCATCGCATACGGGGGCAAAGGCGCAAAGAGAGTTGTTTGTTTGGCGTTATTCAGTTGAATTTATTGCACTATTTTAGGCTTGACGCGCTAGTAGTGGCATGTCAAGCTTTATTTGAGGCATTAGAATTGTCTGATTCAAGATCTTCAAAAACAGGATAAAGATGCTTCAATTTAATTCGTGCATCTTGGGTGGTGAAATGCCAAATTACCTTACTAGCTGTGTGATTTCGTTCTTTTTGCCACGCATTTAATTCCGATGCTAGTTTCTCAGATGTGGGAATACGTCGAGCCAGACATTGCTGTGACAAAACACTGAGTTCGATTTCGGCAACATTAAGCCAACTGCCATTACGAGGTGTATGGTAAATCTCTAATCTTCTGGCAAGGCGG
Source organism: Pleurocapsa sp. MO_226.B13 (assembly GCA_030064795.1). The sequence continues at coordinate 599 of JASJEI010000255.1, forward strand.
TGTGCTTCTGCTGCGGGAAAAGCTTTGTAGAGAGAAGCGATGTTATGAGTATTGAGATTATCGCAGAGTAATTTAACTTTGCTGGCTTGGGGATAGTCTACATCCAATAATTGCCGAATCTCTTCTGCCCAATCAATACTGGTACGACTGTCACGATTACTGACTCTTCGCCATCCTCGATTGGGGTCAAAGAACATAAACAAAGCTTGAGTCCCTTCGCGAGTGTAGTGATAATCCTCCTTGGCATCATGACCTGGTTGCATTTCAATTGGTTTTATTAACAGAAACGTTGTTTTTTCCAAGGACGTAGCTGGTTTTTTTTAGATGGCTGCGTACTGTTTCATGAGAAATTTCGGTGACTATTCCTCTGGTTTTTAATTCTTTGGTTATTAGCCTCAAGCTCCAGTGCGCTCTACCTTCAGGTGGTGTGGAGCAACATAAAGCTATTAGTTGAGCTTCTGGTTCGACCTTCAGTTTCGGTGGATTTGGTGGACAGATGCGATCGCGGCGATTCAAACTTGGCTCAATCCCTTGCTGTAAAAATCGTTTCCGAATCCTGCCCACACTATTACGGTGTATGTTTAAAGCCGAACCAATTTCTTCATCCGTCCATTTTCTCTTAGCTTGAGTGCCTTCATCGCACATCAGCAATACTTGAGCATGCAAGATTTTTTTGGCTGGAGCATAGCCATTGCGACTAATTGATTCGAGTCGCTGTCTTTGCTCTTGACTCAGACGAACTTTATCCCGACGACCTCTTCCCATTTACTGTTTTTCCTCTGGCTATCTATTTTTATTGCCAAAAATTGCAATAAAAATAACTTTTAAGCATACCACAAAATATTTATGCAAGAGTTCTATTTAAGGCGTGTCAGTCCAGTAGTACAAAAGAAAGCTCATCTTAGGTGATTTTAACCCCTGGTTGAACGGGTGTAGTTTTGAGCGCGAGATACGCCGAATTTATGAGGCTCGTGTTTTGAAGAGGTCTGTGGGCGGAACTGAATTCCGCCCTTTAAAGACCGTTTTATTTCAAAACCCTGAGAGCCGTTTCGGCTTGTAGAATCGCGCTCGTGAAGTTTCCTCAAAACGTTGACGAGTCGTAAGCCTGGGGTTTCCCCAGGCTGTTGACCGACGAGTGCTTGCACCACCCAATGATTTTGTTAGCGACGCAGACATTTTAGGCTCTTGGTTTATTTGTTCTTACGTGGAGCATCGGGACAGGGAGGAGAAGACAAAGAACCATCGAGCCAGCCAGCAGCTTGATTGAGGTGTTCCAAAGCTTCCTGGGGACGATCTTGCAATAAAAATACTAATGCCGAGGTCAACTGCTGTTTTGCTTGAGCCTTACGGTTTCCTTTAAGACGATGCCAATCTTGATGGGCGATCGCACTTCGTTCTACTAGAGCCTGTGCTAGTTCTAAATCGGTCAATTCAGTAGGGACTTTAGTTTTGCTGCTGGATAAGGGCGTTACTTCAAACATAGGTTAATATCGTGTCGATCCAAATGCGTTATTTTTAATTTTAACGATGTCTTCTCCCAAATCTAACGATACTCAAGAAAATGATCTAGAACAAATTTTAATCGAAGTCGAACGCTCGCTCGAACAACTCCAGGAGCGTCATAATCAAGTTAAACAGGATGTAGCCAGGCGATCGCAACTACAAGATCGTCAACAAGAATTAAAACAGCAGCAAAAAGATAAATCTGTTCCCAAACCTTTAAAAACAGAATTGCGTAGTCTCCAGCAAGAGTTAGATAGCTTGGAGCTTACTCTCGAAAGTGTTTTATTACCCGATCTTTTTTGGCAAGTGGTGCGTTTTGTTTTTTTAGGTATTGTAATTGGTTGGTTTTTGCGTATCTGGGCAGCTTGAAATCATCGGTTAAATCTTAAAATTCTCCCTCTAAAGCCTCATCTTCTTCGCCATCAATCATTGCTGGGTCGATTAGAGTAATATCAAAGGGATCGTCAGGGGGTATAGTGGGAAAAATATCATACTCGCGATATTCATAAACTGCTTCTACTTGAGGCCCAAAAATCACCTTGTCACCGTTGCTTAAATCGTGAAATCTAACTTTTTTGCCGTTGATTAGTAGTCCATTGACGCTGGTTTTCCCTTGGGAGTTACCATCAACGATCCGATAGTAATTTTTCTCATCTTCCTCTCGTTTGATCAAGGTAGCGTGATGGCGAGAGACAAACTGAGATTGCAATACAATATCGCACTGCGCGCCTCTACCTAGGGAATAAGTGTCATTCTTAAGTTGAATTTCTCGATGTCCCTTACCATCAGTAATAATCAGAATATGTTCTTCTCGATGTTTTACAGGTTTTACAGTCATGAGCCAAGTCATTTCATTTAACGTCTATCATTTAACATTAGCTTGCAAGGTTAGATTGGGCTGGGATAAATAGTTTAGACTACACGAACTGAGTAGCAAACAGCAAGTTTTTTCAACCCAAGCTACTTCAGGGACGTACTATTGTATTTAAAACATTTATCCTACCTCGATCTTAGACTTTTCCCATCGAAAATTCACATCACATAACGCGAAGCGTTTAGAGGAAGAGTACCTCAAATTCTTCAATGTTGAATGTTGCTTGTTCGATCGACGATCTGAAGTAACCAGTTTATTTTAGCGAGCATGGGAACAAAAGCTAAAAACTAAAAGCTTTTATTTGAATTTAATAATAGAGAGTTGGTTACTACAATTAAAGAGCTAGATGCCATCGCTATTGCTGCTGCTACGGGGGATAACAACAAACCATACTGGGGTAAGAAAATTCCTGCTGCAATAGGAATAGCCAAGACATTATATGCTAAAGCCCAAATCAAATTTTGTTTAATTTTGTTTACTGTAGCTCGACTAAGTTCAATTGCTTTGATGATGTCTTCTAGTTGATTTTGCATCAAGACTAGATCGGCAGTGGCGATCGCTACATCGGTGCTGCCTCGCAGAGATATACCTACGTCTGCCTGGGCCAAGGCTGGTGCATCGTTAATACCATCTCCCACCATGGCTACAGTTTGCTGTTGTTGGAGAGATTGAATTAGCCGTGCTTTGTCTGCGGGTTTTACTTCTGAGAATACTCGTGTAATCTCTAGTTGTTTGGCGATCGCTTCGGCTACTTCTGCGCGATCGCCCGTCAAAAGAGCAATATTTAAACCCAAATTTTTTAGCTGGGCGACACTTTGAACAGCATCGGAGCGAATAGTATCTTCAAGAGCAATTATTCCCGCTAAAGTCTTATCTATAGCCACAAAAACCACGGTTTTACCAGATTGAGCCAAAAATTTAGCTTTTGATTGATGGTTTGGAGCAGTCGCTATTTGTTGTTTACTTATATATTCTTCGTTACCCAAGTGTATTGTTTGTCCTTCTACCGTTGCAGACATCCCCTGTCCTAAACTAGTCTGAAAATTATCAGTTGCGAGTAGGGACAATTCTTGTTGTGCTGCTGCTTGAACGGTCGCTTTGGCTAAAGGATGGTTGCTGCCGTTTTCTACTGAGGCAGCTAGTTGCAATAAAACTTCAGGGGTTATCTCTGTCAAGGGGATACAGTCAGTGACTTGAGGCGCACCGCTAGTTAAAGTACCTGTCTTGTCGAAGACTAAAGTATCTAATTGATGGACTCGCTCTAGAATATCGCCACCCTTAATCAAAATACCTTTTTCGGCCCCGATGCTAGTACCGACCAAAATTGCCGTCGGAGTAGCCAAACCGAGAGCGCAAGGACAAGCAACGACTAATACCGCGATCGCTAATTTCAAACTCAATAATAAAGGTGAAGTCTCCAAGACTGTCTGTCCCATCGGCATCATCATCGAATCAGAGGCACTGATTAATACTGACTCCCAGACTTTAGTGCCATAGAAATACCAGAAACCAAAAGTTAAAATGGCGATCGCCATCACTCCATAGGCAAAATAACCAGCAATAGTATCTGCCAGCTTTTGTACGGGAGCTTTGCGAGTTTGGGCATCTTCTACCAAGTTAATAATCTTTGCTAGGGTAGTATCTCGACCGATACCCGTTACCTCAATAGCGACTGCTCCCGACTGATTGATTGTCCCTGCATAAACTGGAGCGGGGTTGATTTTGGCTACGGCTACTGACTCCCCCGTAAGCATCGACTCATCAATGGTAGTTTCCCCCGTGACAATTTTGCCATCTACAGGAATCTTCTCCCCTGGTAAGACACGCAACCATTCTCCCGACTTAACCTGCTCTACGGGAATTTTAATCGCTTCAGCATCGTTTTGTTTGCTAATTAAACGGGCGGTAGGCGGTTGCAGAGAAACTAACTTTTCCAAAGCAGCCGAAGCACGGTTGCGAGCTTTACCTTCTAAGGTACGTCCCAGTAAAATAAACCCCAAAAGCATTACAGGCTCGTCAAAAAAACATTCCCAACCCAAGTTAGGGAAAAACAAAGCCAAACAGCTAGCTAAATAAGCACTAGTCGTACCCAAACCGACCAAAGTATTCATATTGGGCATTCCATGAACTAGGCTGCGCCACCCATCGATTAACAGCGATCGCCCTGGAATCGATAAAGCCAGAGTTGCCAAGGCAAAATGAATCCAGATATTACTCAAGACAGGGATGTAAGGTAAACCTAGATGATGTAAATGACCGATACTGGAAAAGAATAATAAAACCCCGGCGGTAATTAATTGTTTTACCTGCTGTTGTGACTGTTGCTGTCTTTTTGCCCGATTATCGGCTGCGGTTTGATAAATACTGCGATCGCTTTCTCGTAGCTGAGTCGGAAAGCCAGTTTTAGTCAACTTATCAGCTAAAGTTTCTGGTTTAACATTTTCTGCCTCATATTCAACTACCGCGACTTCTGTAATCAAGTTGACGCAAGCAGATACCACTCCCATATTCTGCTCTAACTGCTTTTCTACTGCTTTGACACAACCAGCACATTTCATCCCGCCAACATCTAAGGCGATCGTTTTCAACTCCGAGCGATTGGAATTACTAACCCTAGCTTGCTCTTGTTTGATGGGAGATGATTGAGACTTGACCATAAATTGAGTATTTTAAAAAAATTTAGTATCCATAAAAGATCTTAGTGTAATCAAAACTCGATCCAGGGAAAATTTATAGATATCTAAATTGTTGCTAATGCTTATTAAGCCATTGTTCCAAATCGCCAAGAGTTTGAAAATCAAGTAAATCTTCGGTTAGAGAGTCTAATTGAGATGGTTCTAAAGATTTAATTTGCTGAGCGATTACGCTTCGCGCGACGCTAAGCTAGTCCGCCACGGTCGCCTGAATTGAATTCAGGCGCATGCGTGGCGGTGCTTTCCGCACCTTTAGGGTAGCCGAGCGATCGCATCATCGAGAGTACCAAACTTGCGATCGAGATATTCTAAAATGGCAGGAAAGAATAATTCTAAAAACTCGATAAAGAAAGTAAAGATAAGTTCTTTGAAGAGGCGATCGTGGCTAAGGTTGTTGGTCGTACTTCCTAATTCTTCCTTGTTCCTTACTCAGGCTTTATCCCTAAGCAAAGTTTTTTGTAGACATTGGGCAATTCTTTGGGCCGCCCCCGACTCTCCCATACGGCGTTGACCATTGAGGGCAATTTGTTGTAGTTGTTGGGGATTATTAATTAATTCTAGAATCGCCTTCCCGACTCGATCGCCATTTTCGACCATGATAATCGAACAACCAAGTAAGCGGGATTGTGCTTCAGCAAAAGCGTAGGTAAACTGAGGCCCTTCTCCTGGCATAATGATTGCGGGTTTGCCTAAACCGATAAATTGTTCTGTTGCCGTTCCTGCCATCGCGATCGCTAGATTTGCCTGTTGGAGAAATTGCCCATAGTTTGCTTGGCTTAAAATCAAACTGGTATTTACTTGGGTTAAAGTTACTGTCTGAGTTGACTCTGTGGTTGTTTGCCATCCCTGAGTCAGAGCGTACTGAATAAATGGTTTGAGTTCTAAAGCGGGAGCGATCGCCGCCAAAAATTTTAGCTGTTTTGAGTTTATGGTTTTGATGCTATCTAATACTGAAGTTAATATTTGTTGCCAATTTCGTAACGCTTCTGGCATCCTCGAACCAGGTAACAGCAGTATATTCAAGACATTTTCTATTTCCGCTTTTGTTTCCCCTTCCTCTACCTTTCTATCTAACCCATCCATCATCGGATTGCCTAAATCATAAGCAGGAATCGACCACTGTTGCAAGATTTTGGTAGTCAGGCTATCTCTGGGAAATACTCCTTGGCAAGCATCGCGACTCATCAGCCATCTTTCCCACGGTAAATATACCGAACCAAATTTTTTTTCTAACCAAGAGGTTTGAGCCAACCAGCCTGTTTCATCCCGTAAATAGTACTCCGATTTGGCAGTGCCGACAAAAGCATAGTTAGATTTACTTAACCAAGCGTAAAATAAAGGTACAATATCTCCGACTGCCAAAATTACACCACCGCTTTTACCCCATTGACGGACTATTCTAATTTGTTCTAAAGTTAGCTGAATCAAACCACCTTTTACATCTTGCCACAGGGGATTACCTCCCTTGTAAATAAATCCGCCAGAAGGCATTTGCTGTACTCTTCCCGCGAGCGGAATTTTTAATTTATGGTAAAAGTATCCTTGTCCGACAATCGGTAAAGCAGCTAATTCTATTTTGGTAACAAGTTGTAATTGTTCTATAATACGTACGGCAATTTTGTCTTCACCATGACCATTACTGAGAACCAACAATTTCATTCGATTTTTACTGATTGAGTCGTTCTGGCTCTATTTTAAGCATTATTGACGCTCCCCATGCGTGAACGCAGGGGATTCCTAAGAGATAGCTATCCTTAGAGGGTTCGCCAAAAACCCGCTACTCACTCGCTCCCAAGCGAGTCGGTGTATACATTTAGCCAAAATGTTGGCACTAGCATTTATATCGCTCGAAACTAGATGTTTGTCTTTAGTCCGATACAATCCACGTTTTACTCTTCTACCAGAGAACTTATGTTTACTGGGATTGTCGGCGTTGTAAACAGGTATTTCATCACGGTCATAAAAACTAGCGCGAGAAGTATAGCTTTCCTCTTGTTCTGTGTATTCAATTCCAGATCTCAAACAAAGAGCTTCAAGTTTGCGTCTCAATTGCCAAAAAGGGATGGTAACGAAATTCTGATTATTCGTGCGTCCAATATTAATTTCTTGCTTGATAATAGTTACGCTAGGGGTATTCAGACGAACATTTCCGATGATCTTTTTAATTGTCGCTATCAATCTATCAATTACGCTACTAAATGTATATATAGCCATCAAAATTTGGCAATTGAAGTTTTTAGTTTCTCGAATTACGACTATCTCGATCAACTACGAACGTTATTTCGCGGTGGTACTAAAAGCTGCCCCAAATGTAATTTACCAGGGACAGAAAAATATCTATCAAGCTCGTCAACGCTATCAATTATTACAACTTCAAATTACCCAAATTAGACAGCTAATTTGGTTACTAAATTGGAGTTATCGGACTTGGCGTAAAATTTGAACCCAAGCAATTTTTTACTTCAAAAATTAGACAGCCACTAAACGAGCTTCGGCAGTATCTTTGATCAAATTCATTTTGGCATGGAGATATTGATTGATATAAATCCGCTCGCGATCGGCTAAAGGTTTTTGAGCATCAAGCCGATTTAATAAGCTTTGTACCAATTCTGCTTCACCGATTTCGATTAATTCTGAGGCATTAGTAGTTTCAATTAAACTCCAGGTTTGGCGCAATAATTTGCTATTCACAATGCTTAACCTCATAATACATAATGTTGCCTTAGCTCGATACCGAACTTCTTCAACAATATAGATTTTAAACCAATTCCGATAAATCTAAAGAAAGTATTTAGATTCTTGGCGTATATTCATACAAAGCTTAATATTGTGATTGGTTTGTTTACTAATTTCTGAGAATCAAATATTTTATTTTATTTCTGGATGTTCCGTAGCAGTACAGAGATCGCCACACTGATTGATTTGGGTAATAAGCTGGTATAAACGACCTAAACTTTTTTGATTGAAATAAAAAGTTAAGCGGGGTAGAGATCCAGTTTCCTCGTCTCGATATTCTTCGGGGAGAGCAGCACTTTTAGTAATTTTGCCTTCTACCAAGATATCAGCAAACTCACGATTAAGTTGTTCGACTACTGCATCAGACAATTCTAGCTTAAGACGCATCACAAATAACTTATTGACATAACGACTGGAGTGATAAACGCGATAAAAGTCTTTGATAGTTTGACAGGCTACATCCAAGTTATCGGTAATAGTATAAAGACTAGAATCTTCGGGACTAATCAATCCCTTGTCTCTCAACTGCTGACAGATATAATTATTCCAAGAATGCCAATAGTCTCCTCCTGGTTTATCGATCAAAACTAGAGGTACGGGGCCATATTTACCCGTTTGACAGAGAGTTAGAGTTTCAAAAGCTTCATCTTGCGTGCCAAAACCACCAGGAAAAAGGGCGATCGCATCACTTTCTTTAAGAAAAAACAGTTTGCGCGTAAAAAAGTACTTAAAACTAATCAGCTTGTCATCGCCGTGAATTAGATGGTTAGCACCCTGCTCGAAAGGTAGTCTGATATTCAAGCCGAAAGAGTTATCTCTTCCTGCACCTTCGTTTCCTGCTTGCATGATCCCGCCTCCAGCCCCAGTAATGACCATAAATCCCGATCGAGTTATGCGACGGGCAAATTCAGCAGCAATTTTATATTCGGCTTGATGGGGGGAAGTTCTAGCAGAACCAAACAGAGCAATTTTTCTAGTGTGACGATAGGGATAAAATCTCTCAAATCCTCGCTCTAAATCTTCTAGAGATGCGGTCAAGATCTTCCAGTCAAGACGATCTGTATCTGATGCCGAAATTCGCAGTAAAACTTCTAAGGCTCTTTGGATTAATTTACGGTGAGGGTGATTTGATAGCTCGGAAACTAATTTCTCTAGCTGTCGATTGAGTAACTCTGAATCATTAGAAAAAGATAAAGCCATACAATAAGCACCAGTAACGATTTATCTTTATTAATTCTAACGATTGAAACAGCTAATAATTTCAAGATAACGATTAGAGAAACGACAGCCTCAGCTCAATCTTCAAAAAAGACTTGCTGAAGCCAGATTTAAGGTTCACCAGAAACATCAAAACTGCAAAGCAATAAGCTTCACATTAAAGATATTTTTCTAGTGTATTTGCCAAAGTAGTTTTAGGAACGGCTCCTACCACCATATCGACTCGTTGACCATCTTTAAAGATCATTAAGGTAGGAATACTGCGAATACCATACTGACTAGCTACTTGAGGGTTTTCGTCAGTATTTAACTTGACTACTTTAATTTGTCCTTCGTATTGCTCGGCAATTTCGTCTACTACTGGTGCAACCATACGGCAAGGCCCACACCAAGGGGCCCAAAAGTCTACCAGTACAGGAACGGAGCTTTCTAAGACTTGCTCTGGAAAACTTGCATCTGTAACTGGCGCAGCTGATGATGACATACTTGTTAAGTCCTTATTTACCACAAATTCTTTTCAATAATACAGAATTCTATCATAGTCAATGATTAACACTGCATTAAACCACGAGACTTTCTGTCTAAAGTAAGAGAAATCCCTAGATAGAGAAAACCGCCCGATAAATTTTCGAGCGGAGTGTGGTGTGAGGAGTGAACGGAAACTTTTGTCTCCGCCCTCTCCATTCTAAAATAGAACTTTGAAATTGCCAGAACTTTCTGATTTTGATCGATAGAACAATAGATTTTTTTAGATTAATTTTAGATTGAGTCAGAAATAAGTTGGAACTTAAGATATGCTGAATCGATAAAATGTCTAACGCGATTTTTTATGCTGCCAATGCTATCTAAATTAGGGATTGATTCTGGGAAGAAAGTTGTCGTTGCCTCAGCGATCGCTTTTTTTATCTGTACCCTGTCTTTAACTTTACATCGTCATTTTTCGTTTTATTCTTCTTACGATCAGGGGATTTTTAATCAAGTCTTTTGGAATGGTACTCACGGTAATTTTTTTCAGAGTACTCTTTCTTCGCAACTTTCGACTAATGTAGTTCATAGTGATGAAGTCCCCTACGTGGCATATCATCGCCTGGGACAACATTTTACCCCTGCTTTGCTGTTGTGGCTGCCTATTTACTATTTATTCCCCCATCCTGCTACTCTGACGGTTTTACAGGCAATTTTTGTCACCGCAGCGGGATTGGTACTTTATGCTTTAGCGAGAATCCACCTCGACAACGCGATCGCCACTTTAATTACCGTTAGCTTTTATGGGGCAAATGCCGTATTTGGTCCTACTTTAGCTAATTTTCACGATATTTCTCAAATTCCGCTATTTGTTTTTAGTCTGCTGTGGGCCATGGAAAAACGCAAATGGTGGTTATTTGGAATTTTAATCGTCTGCGTTTTAGCAGTACGGGAAGATAGCGGTATCACCTTATTTGGCATTGGGGTATATATGATTCTCTCTCGCCGATTTCCGCGTCTGGGATTGGTCGTTTGTAGCGTTAGTTTTCTTTACATGATGGCATTAACCAATCTAATTATGCCGATGTTCTCCGACGATATTTCTAAAAGATTCATGTTGGAAAGATTTGGACAGTATGCCGATGGTGACGAAGCTTCGACTCTAGAGATCGCGATCAATATGATTACCAGCCCAGGATTATTGCTAAGAGAATTAGTTACTCCCGTTTGGGATACCCTAAAATATTTGCTGGGACAATGGCTGCCTTTGGCGTTCGTTCCTGCCGTCGCGCCAGCAGCTTGGGCGATCGCGGGTTTCCCTTTACTAAAGTTACTGTTGGGTAAAGGGCAAACCGTACTGGTAATTTCGATTCGCTACGCGATGAGCGTCACCCCTGGTTTATTTTATGGGGCAATTTTATGGTGGGCGGGACAGGGCTTTGGCAATTTTAATAAATCTTTATCTAAGTGCCAACCCAGAAAACTTCGTCCTCAGTTTCGTAGCTTCTGGATTTTTTGTATCTGTCTTTCGATTATATTTACGATTACTTCTAATCCCAGCCGAACTATATCTTTTTTAGTTCCCGATTCTGTCGAGCCTTGGGTGTATGTTTCCCCCGTCGAACAATGGCGACACGTGCCACATATTCGCGCTCTGTTGGCTCAAATCCCTAGCGATGCTAGCGTCTCTGCTACTACCTATATCATTCCCCATCTGTCTGGCAGAAGGGAAATAATTCGCCTACCAGGATTAGAAATCAGAAACGATCGCCAAGAAGTTAATTCAGTAGACTATATCATCGCCGATCTCTGGCAAATGGAACAGTACCAAGTTGCTTTTGGTGACGATCGCCGTGGCTTAGCGATCGTCACCAGATTGATCGATCGAGTTACCGCCGAAAATCAATATGGTCTAATCGATTTTGCCGATGGTGTAGTTTTATTACAAAAAGGCGTTAAATCCGACCAAAAAGCGATCGCTGCTTGGTTAAATTACAGAAAAAAAATTAAACCAATCGTCAATTCAGTAAATTGAATTAAAGATGCTTTTGCCAAAACTCTCTCAGTAAACCATATAGTAGGTAGTGGGTTATTTTCCAAGTCCCTATTTCATTCCTCGTTCCTCTTTCCTTCTATCTACCCAACGTTTGGCATTTCTGATCGCTAATTTAGTTGTCACAGCACAGGGTACGGCTACTGCACTACCCAGATTATAATTTGCCCAGGCAGTATAAATATATTGTCCTTGCCACTCATCGCGGGCAATTTGAATTTCAAAACCACGATAGACAAAGGCTAAGACGATATTAGGATAATCTGGATCGTTCATTGATACATCTAGGATAGATTCGTTTTTAGATAACCGCCATTAGCTTATAGCTGGTTTAAAAATACACCTCGATCGTTAGCGGATAAAGTTGCGTTCGATCGCATCGGCGACTCGACAGACATCGTACATTTGAGCTACATCATGAACTCTTAAAATATCTGCACCACGAGCGATCGCGCCATAACAGGCAGATGCCGTACCCCAGATCCGATCTTTTGCCCGCTCTTTATTGAGTATGGGGCGCATAAAACTTTTGCGGGATACACCAACTAGTATGGGTAAGTTTAACACTTTTAGCTCGGACAAACGTTGCAGTAATTCTAGACTTTGTTCGGCAGTTTTAGCAAAGCCAATTCCAGGATCGATAATAATTTTAGCTCTATCTATACCAGAGGCGGTTGCTTTAGCTACTTGTAGCTTGAGAAATTGTGCTACCTCTGCTACCACATCTTGATATTCAGTCAAACTCTGCATAGTTTTAGGCGTACCGCGAATGTGCATCAAAATAATTGGTACGTCTAACTGCGCTACCGTCTCGAACATTTTGTCATCAAAAGTAGCCCCTGAAATATCGTTAACCAGATCTGCACCTGCTGCGATCGCTTCTGCTGCTACAATTGCTTTAGTAGTATCGATAGAAATCGGAACAGTAGTTTCCTGACGTAACTCGTAGATAACAGGAATAACCCGATTGAGTTCTTCTTCAACCGATACCGCCTCCGCCTTAGGACGAGTAGATTCGCCGCCAATATCGATAAGATCTACCCCATTGGCAATCATCTTTCTAGCTTGAGCCAAAGCCGTCTCTAGACTATTAAATTCACCACCATCACTAAAACTATCGGGAGTAACGTTAAGAATGCCCATTAAATAGGTTTTTTCTCCCCAGTTAAAAATGCGATCGCGGATTTTTAAAACCATAGTAAATTAACAACTAACCAACTAACAACTAACAACTGACAAAATAATTTTTTCATAATTACTTAATATTAACTAAAGTAAAAGTGTAGTTTATTTTTTTCTAAAATTAATAAATACACAACAATTCAAAAAATTTAAAATAGTTGGAGATAATGGAATTTTTATCCAATGCAGTTGTCTTGTCGCGGATGCAGTTTGCACTGACGGCGATTTTTCATATGATTTGGCCCGTCTTGACTACTGGAATGGCAATTTACCTGATTGTAGTTGAAGGAATGTGGCTCAAAACCCGTAACAAAGACTATTATCTTCACGCTCGTTTTTGGTCAAAGCTCTACGTCCTCAACTTTGGCATTGGAGTGGCGTCGGGAATTCCTATGGAGTTTCAGTTTGGGACTAACTGGGCCCCATTTTCTGAGGCTGTAGGAGATTTCTTTGGCAGTATTTTGGGTTTTGAAGCTTCGATGGCATTTATGCTAGAGGCTGGCTTTCTCGGGATCATGCTGTTTGGTTGGGAAAGAGTACCACCAGTGATGCATTACGTAGCGACAATCATGGTGGCTTTTGGGGCGAATTTATCTATCTTCTGGATCTTAAGTGCTAACTCTTGGTTGCAAACGCCTGCGGGGGGGATATTTGTCGATGGCAAATTTGTCGTTAATGACTATTTTCAGGCAATTTTTAATCCCTTTATGCGTAACAGCATTCTCCATATGTTCTTTGCCACTTTGGAGACATCCTTATTTGTCATCGGTGGGATCAGTGCTTGGTATATCTTAAACAAACGTCATCCCCAATTTTTTGCTCTTTCCTTTAAAATTATCTTGGCTATAGCGATCGCCGTTACTCCTTTACAACTCTACATTGGACACCTCAGTGGCGAACAAGTATATCACTATCAACCCACTAAACTGGCAGCAATGGAAGCTCAATGGGAAACCATCCCCGCAGGAGAGTCGCCTGCTTGGAGTGTGGTAGCAATTCCCAATGACAAAGCCGAACAAAACGACTGGGAAATATCCATACCAGGAGTACTCAGCTATATTTTAGAGATTAAACCCAAGTTGTCCGAACCAGTACAGGGACTAAAAGCCTATGCCCCCGAAGATCGTCCCCACATGATTGGCTTAATCTATTATGCCTTTCGACTGATGATTGCGATCGGCTTTTTCCTAGCGGGACTAATGGCGGTTACTGTCTTGCAATGGTTGCGGGGTAAACTAACCGTCGAAAATATTACTCAACAGCGTTGGCTGTTAAGAACTTGGCTATTGTCTGCACCTCTAGGTTATCTTGCGATCGAATCTGGTTGGATCGTGCGTTGTGTGGGCAGACAACCCTGGACGGTATACGGTGAAGTGCGTACCGTCGATGCAGCCTCGAACCTTCCTCCAGCAGATATTCTCACTTCTCTAACTGGTTTTGCGATTACCTACACTATTCTATCTGTGGCGGTAATCTACTTCGGTAGTCGAATTATTCGCCGAGGACCAAATCTAGATTTACCCGTACCAGGGGAAAAACTAGAACCAGAACTAAATACTACTCCAGCTAAATTTGTTCCCGATAGTCGTCCCCTAGAAGCGCAGCAATAATTACTAAGGTGGGCAACTATTGTTAAAGCACGATCCTATGAGCCTAGTATTTATCTTTGCCCGCCCTAATGCTAAAGACTAACTCCGAATTCCAAACTACTAACTCCGAACTAAAACAATGGAATCTATAGAGCGTTTTTTACCTCAAATCTGGTTTGTCATCTTGGCATTATTTCTCTTTCTCTATGTCATGTTAGATGGCTTCGATCTGGGTGTGGGTATCTTGTCCCTAACCGCATCTACAGAAGAACGTCGCGGTATTTTAATGACTAGTTTAAGTAACGTTTGGGATGCTAACGAAACTTGGCTAGTACTTATGGGTGGATCTTTATTTGGAGCATTTCCTTTGGCTTATGGCACAATTCTACAGGCTCTATATATTCCGATTATGATTATGCTCTTTGGGTTAATTTTTAGAGCGGTAGCCTTTGAATTTAGAGAGCATTCTAACCGTAAATTAGTATGGAATTTAGCTTTTGGTATTGGTAGTTTTTTGGCTGCTATAGGTCAAGGTTTTGCTTTGGGGGGAGTGCTTGAGGGAATTGCCGTAGATAGTTCTGGTCATTTTATTGGTAGCAATCTAGATTGGTTCAGTTGGCAAACTGTTTTAATTGCTTTAACTTTGATTCAAGGTTACGTACTGATTGGTTCGACTTATTTAATTAGCAAAACCGAAGGGGACTTACAAGAGATTCATTTTAGTACCGCTAAACTCGCTGCTTTTACTACCTTAATCGGGGCAATTTTAATTACGATTACCACACCGATCTTTTATACCAGTGCTAGGGAACGTTTGTTTAGTGCGCCATTAGTTTATATTTTCGCCCTAATTCCGATCTTGGGAATTTTACTCATTTCTTTACTGCTCAGAAGTATCGAACAGCGTCAGGAAAGAAATCCATTTGTCTGGACAATTTTGTTATTTCTGTTAACTTTCTTGGGTTTGGGTTTGATTGTTTTTCCTTATATCATTCCTACCGAAATTACTATTTACGAAGCTGCTGCTGCACCGAGTTCTCTGGTATTTATGATTATATTTATTGGCTTTTTGATTCCGATTATGTTGGCATACAACATCTATCAATACATTGTCTTTCGCGGGAAAGTTGCAGGTGAAGGCTATGGGGAGTGACTAGGAAATCAAGGAATTCAAGACTAAAGTATGACTAGATATAAATATTTAGGGAGTTGTCATTGCGGAAATGTTTCTCTCAAGATCGAAGCTGACTTTTCACGGGATCTTTTTTTCAATAAAGCGATCGCTAAACCACCGATTCCCCAAGGCTTATTTTCCCGTTATCGATTGTCATTAAGCCAAAATTATTGAAAATAAGCCTTGGGAGGAAATCCAGTTCTGGAG